>DASXCN010000289.1:0-6384 GCA_036491155.1 Solirubrobacteraceae bacterium
CCCGTTCTCGACGCCCGGCTACCACTGGAACCACAAGCTGCCCAAGGTCGCGCCGGTCATCCCGGGCAAGCTCATCAAGATCGGCGACGGCGTCGAGCCCCGCGTGCTCGTCGATGCCGCCGGCACCGGGCAGATCGCCTACAACGTCACCCCGACCGACGTCAGCGTGCCCTCGGTCCTGCACGACTGCGTGCTCATGCGCGGTCAGACCGGGTGCTCGTCCAACGCGGGCCTGGTCCCACCCGAGACCGGGGACCCGAGCTTCAACATCGACGAAGACGGCCCTGCGCCGCTGGCCATCGGCAACGAGCTGCTCATGGTCGACAGCCGCTTTCCCAACCCGGAGAACCTGCCCGACGGGACCACCGGCTACCCGACGTTCCTGTGGACATCCGAGGACGCCGGTAAGACCTTCACCGGTCCGGGCATCATCGGCAACCTCGAGATCACCGGCAACGCGATCGTCTTCGGCGGTGCCAACCCGCAGATCGGCGTCATCACCGACACCACGGCCGGCGGCACGATCTTCCAGGCCACCCCTCCGGGCGCCTACTCCGGTCAGACCCTGAACCTGGGTGACAGCGGCCCCGACCAGGCGTATGACGGCCGGCTGGCTCTGGATGGCACGCGCCCTGTCGCCGAGTTCCAGGATCTCTCCAACCACATCTACGTTCGCGAGTACAACGGCACGGGTGACATCCACAGCACCGCGAGCTGGTCTCGGGCCGAGATCAACGGCGAGGGCTATTCACGGATCGTCAGCGGTCCCAGCGGCGTCTGGCTGATGTACCAGAAGACCTTCTCGGGCCCGCTCTTCCTCCAGCGCATCGTCAACGGCCAGCCATCGGGAGCCGCGAACCGGATCACCCCCAACAGCGACTTCGAGCACGCCAACTACGACATCACCGATGACAGCTCAGGCCGTATCACCGTCGGCTACTTCGCCTCGACGGGGAACGCCTTCGGGCTGTACGTGACGAGCTCGAGCGACGGCCGCCACTGGTCCGTGCCCCAGATCATCGCGCGCAACCTCAACGAGGCCTCCCACCTCCGGCTCGGCGCCGCCCAGGACGGCGGCGGCTTCGCTGCCTTCCAGGTACCGGAGCCCGGCGGGTTCAGCGGCGCCCAGATCGACGTGGCCGCCTTCGGCTCGTTTGCCGCCACCCACATCCCGGGCCTGGGCAACCTTAACGGCGACGGGATCGGCGGGTTGGGCGGGGACCCGCTGGCCTCGGTGTCCTGCACCGATGTGCACTTCGGCGACATCGACGCGATCGCCGAGGCGGGGTGCTTCCTGCGCGATCCGTCCAACCCGACGAGCGGCGCAGCGGTCATCTCCGGCGAGATCCGCCTCAACGGGCTGGAGATCATCCCCGACGCCGGCGTGCAGATCGTCATCGATCCGCGCCAGCACACCATCAACACCACCGGCGACGTGCGGGTCGTGCTGCGTGCTCCGGGGATCGGCGACATCACCCTGTATCACCAGGCGCTCCACGTCAACCTCCAGGGCTCCCTGGACACCGATGGGCACACCCTGTTCGACTTCGACACCGCCACGGCGTCGACACTCAAGGGCTTCCCCTTTGACACCAGCATCGATGTGCAGATCCAGCACGATGCAGTGGTCATCCCGGTGTCACTCAAGCTGCCGGCCTACATGGGCGGCGTCACCGGCCAGGCCACCCTGCAGGCCGACAACGCCAACGGGCTGAAGCTGTCCTCGCTGCACATCGGCGTGCCTGATCTCCCGCTGGGGGCGCTGGAGGTCAAGGATCTCAACATCGACTACGCGGCAACCGGGAACGTGTGGAACGGCTCGGCCACGCTCAACATTCCCGCGGGCACGCCGTACTTCGCCATCGCCGTCGCGGTCCGCTTCGACGACGGCGACTTCACCATGGGCTCGTTCAACGTCAACGTGCCCTTCCCGGGGGTGCCGATCTTCACCGACACCTACCTCGACGGCTTCGGCGGCGGCTTTGACATCCATCCCGACAAACGCAGCTTCCACGGTTCGATCTCGGTGGGGGCGATCCCCTTGGATCCGCCCAACTACACGATCGGTGTCACCGGCTCCGTGACCATCACGTTCGTCAACGGCGGTCCGGTGGTGCTGGAGGCCGACGGGTCGGGCTCGGTGCACGGTTTCAACATCGCCAACGCCAAGCTGATCTTCCAGACCAATGGGTACTTCGAGGTCAACGGCAACGTCGACATCGACCTGGATGTCGCGGAGCTCACGGCGGATCTGGACGCGTTCGTCGACCTGCCCGCCAAGGAGTTCTCAGCCGACGTCAACGGCCAGCTGGACATCGCCGGCTACTCCGCGATCTCGGTCCAGGCCGTGGTCTCGTCCCTGGGGGTCGCGGCCTGCGGCTCTGACTTCGGCCTGCACGCCGGGCTGTCCTACCCGTGGGGCGGGACGCCCGACGCGTCGGTGGGGACCGGCAGCTGCGACCTCTCGCCCTTCGTCGTCAAGCCCGTATCCGTGGCCGCGGTGGCCGGGCATACGCACGTCGCGGAGGTGGCGACCGCGGCCGGGGCGGGCGGGGCCCCATTCGAGGACATCGCCGTCACCGGCGCCGGTGCGCCACCGTCGGTGGTCCTCACCAGCCCGCACGGCAAGACGGTGGTCCCGGTCGCCTTCGGACCCGGCGCGGCGACGGCGCCCGCAGTGGCCCTGACCGTGCCCAAGACCAGCACCACCTACGTGATGGTGCGCAACCCTGGCGCCGGCGCGTGGAAGGTGTCGGCGGCGCCCGGGTCAAGCGCCATCACCCAGGTCCGCCAGGCGCGCGGCTACACGGCCCCGACTGTGCACGCGCGCGTGTCGGGTCACGGCGCGACGCGGCGCCTGCGCTACGCGGTGACCACGCGCCCGGGCCTCTCGATCAGTTTCGCCGAGCGTGCGCACCGCGTCTACCGGGTCCTCGGCCGGGCCAAGGGCGCGCACGGCACGCTGCGCTTCACGCCCGCCGCCGGCCCCGCCGGCAAGCGCACGGTCTACGCGATCGTCTCCGAGGGCGGGGTGGCCCGCGAGAGCACGGCCGTGACCAGCTACAGGGCGCCCGCTCCCGGCGCCCCGGCGCGGGTCCGCAGGGTCCGGGTCCGTCGCCACGGACGGACGTTCGCGATCTCGTTCGGCAAGGCTCGCGGCGCCGCGTACTACCTGGTGACCGCGCGCGGGACCGACGGGCGCCACCTGCTGCGCCTCATCAGCGGCAAGCGGCACTCACTCACCCTGCCCTACCTCGGCTACACCGACCATCTCACCGTCACCGTGACGGGCGTCTCCGCGCTGGGCAAGCACGGGCGGCCGGCCAGCGCGCACGCCTGACGCCGCGGGCCGCCCCGTCAGCCGAGGAGCCGGCGAAGCGCGGCGCCGCCGCCTGACCGCACGGGCGCGCCGTGGGAGACGAGGATCCGCTGCACCGGCAGTTTCAGCAGCGGGCGCAGAAGGGCGCGCAGTTCCGCCTGGTTGCGCGCCGGCGACGCGAGCTGCAGCGCGTCTCGATGCTCCTCCAGGTAGTCCAGCCACGAGTCCGGGCACAGCCGGACGCCTCCGCCGTGCCGGGCACCGATGAGCCGGTCCCCGAGCTCCTCGGGCGCGCCCCCGTCGGGCATCGGCGGCGGGTCAGCGCTGGCCGGTGGAGCGCAGGAAGCCGAAGATGCAGAGGGCGGCGACGATGAAGGCGATGATCGGGAGCGTCGCGCCGATCACCCCGGCGATGGCCAGCACCAGGGTGATGACGCCGACCCCGCTCGCCACTCCGCCGATGAGGACCATGCGGTACGCCCGCTGCTCACGTGCGCGTCGGGGCGTGTAGCCGCGGCGTCGGTCAAGGTTGCTCATGCCCTGGACAGTAGCGCCCGGAGTGGGCGTTGCGCGCGACCGCGCGATAGGTTGTGCCAGACCATGACCGACCAGGACACCTATCTGCTGCTCTACACCTATGTGGAGGACATGGCCGAGCGCCGCGCGCCCCACCGCGAAGCCCACCTGGCGGCGATCCGTGCCGAGCGCGACGCCGGCCACATCACCATGGCGGGCGCCCTGGGGACTCCGCCCACCGGGGGTGCGATCGTGTGGACGGGCGTCACGCCGCAGGACATCGAACGCTTCACCGCCGCCGACCCATACGTGGTCAACGGGCTGGTCACCTCTCAGCGCATCGAGCGCTGGAACATCGTCTGAGCCTCAGCGGTCGACGAGCGCGTACCCGGGTCGCCTGTCGCGGGCCGCGTCTGGGCGGCAGTATTCTCGACTGACAGCTATGTCGTTCCCGCAGACCCGCCTGCGCAGGCTCAGAGCCAATCGCGCACTGCGCGGCCTGGTGCGCGAGACGCACCTTCAGGCCGCGGACTTCGTCTACCCGATGTTCGTCGCCCACGGCATCGACCGCCGTGAGCCGATCGCCGAGATGCCCGGGGTGGACCATCTCTCGATCGCCCACGCCGTCGAGGAGGCCGGCGAGGCGGCCGCGCTCGGCATCCCGGCGGTGCTGCTGTTCGGCCTGCCGGCCGCCAAGGATGAGGAGGGCTCGGGCGCATGGGACGACGAAGGGGTCATCCAGCTGGCCACGCGCGCCATCAAGGAGGCCCACCCGGACTTGCTGGTCATCTGCGACCTCTGCCTCTGTGAGTACACGAGCCACGGTCACTGCGGCGTGCTGCGCGACAGCGCCGGCGGGATGGTCGTCGACAACGACGCGACGCTCGAACTGCTGGCGCGTACCGCGGCCTCCCAGGCCCGCGCCGGCGCCGACATCATCGCTCCCTCGGACATGATGGACGGCCGCGTGGGCACGCTCAGAGCCACGTTGGACGACGAGGGCTTCACCGACACGCCGATCATGTCCTACGCCGCCAAGTTCGCGTCGGCGTTCTTCGGGCCCTTCCGCATCGCCGCCGACTCCGCCCCCGCCTTCGGGGATCGGCGGGGGTACCAGCTGGACCCCGCCAACGGGGACGAGGCGGTGCGTGAGGCGCGCCTCGATGTCGAGGAGGGCGCCGACATCCTCATCGTCAAGCCCGCACTGCCCTACCTCGACGTGGTCCGGCGGATCAAGGACGACACATCCCTGCCGGTGGCCGCCTATAACGTCAGCGGCGAGTACTCGATGCTCAAGGCCGCGGCCGCGGCCGGCTATCTCGATGAGCGCGCCGCGGTGCTGGAGGCACTGACCTCGATCCGTCGTGCCGGGGCCGACATCATCATCACCTACCACGCCAAGGACGCTGCCCGATGGCTGCAATGAATCGCTCTCAGACCGCCGACGGAATCCAGGAGGGTGCGGCGGCCGGTCGGCACGGCCCCAAGCTGCGCAGCCGCAGGGAGGGCGCTGCGATCGCGCTCACCGACACCGACAAGCGGCTGCTCAACCTCATGCAGGGCCAGTTCCCGATCGCCCCGTGCCCCTACCAGCACGTCGCCGCCGAGGCCGGCATCACCGAGGAGGAGACGCTGGCCGCGGTCGCCCGGCTGCTGGAGCAGCGCATCATCCGTCAGGTCACGCCCATCTTCGACACCCGCGCCCTGGGCTACTCCTCGATGCTGGTGGCCGCCAAAGTCGACCCCGACAACCCGTGGCGCGCCGCGACCATCATCAACGCCCATCCCGGCGTCTCGCACAACTATCTGCGCAACCACGAGTTCAACATCTGGTTCACCATCGCCACCGAGCCGGACTCCAAGCTCGGGCTGCAGGGCACGCTGGAGGTCCTGGCGCGCGAGGCCGGCGCGGAGTCCGTCCGCCAGCTCCCGACACTCAAGCTGTTCAAGATCCGCATGGACCTCGAGATGGAGGGTGGCACCGACGCGCTGTCCAAGGTGGCCGAGGCCGCCGAGCCCGCCGAGACCGAGCCCCAGCCCTACGACGAGTTCGACCGCGCGGTGATCCGGGCGTTGCAGGGCGACATGCCCGTCATCCCCGAGCCCTACGCGCCCGCGGCGGCGGAACTGGGGATCTCCCAGGACAAGCTGCTGGATCACCTGCGGGGCATGCAGGAGCGCCGCCTGCTGCGCCGCGTCGCGGCGATCCTCTTTCATCGCCGAGCCGGCTTCAGCGCCAACGGCATGGGCGTCTGGAAGGTCCCCGACGAGCGCATCGTGGAGCTGGGCATGCGCATGGCGTCGTTCCGCGGGATCTCGCATTGCTACCAGCGCCCGACCTACGCCGACTGGCCCTACTCGGTGTTCACCATGGCCCACGGCCGCTCCAAGGATGAGTGCGACGCCATCCTGGACTCGATCGCCACCGACACCGGCATCGCGGATCGCACGACCCTCTACTCGTCCACCGAGTTCAAGAAGATCCGCCTGCTGTACTTCACCGAGGACCACGCAGACTGGGAACGTCAGCACGGGGGCGTGTGAGCGGC
>DASXCN010000290.1:0-5723 GCA_036491155.1 Solirubrobacteraceae bacterium
CACCAAGGGCGCGGTGTATCACCACTTCTCCGGCAAGGAGGCACTCTTCCAAGTCGTCTGGGCCGAGGTGGAGGCCGACGCGACGGCGCGGGCCGCAGCCGCGCGCGACCCGCAGGCGCCGCCGATCGATCAGCTGGTGACCACCGTCGACGCGTACCTGGAGGTCGCGCTCGACGACGAGGTCCGGCAGATCACGCTCATCGACGGGCCCCTCGTGCTGGGCCTCGAGCCGGAGGGCCCCGCGGATCAGGTGCCCGGCCACGTGGCGCTCCGCGCGTTCATCGCCGAGGCGATCGGGCGCAGCGAGCTGCGCGACCTGGACCCCGGCGTGTTCGCGCACCTCGTCGGAGGCCTGGCGCTCCTCGGGGGCCTGCTGATCGCGCGGGCCGGCGATCCCGAGACGACGAGAGCGACGGCGAGCGGCCGGCGCCGGGGCATCGCCACCGTCGTGGCCACCGGACTCGATCATGAGCGCGAGGAGTCGTTCTTCGGGCCGGCCCGACGCGACCCGCGGGTGGCGGACGACATGGTCGCCGCGCTGGGCGGGTGTCGCCCGCAACTGCTGGTCGACGCCGCCGACGCGATCCCACGCTTTGACCGGCCGGTCCTGCTCATCTGGAGCGAGTCCGACGGCTTCTTCGGGATGGCACAGGCGCACCGGCTCGCCTCGGCGTTTCCCCAGGCGACGCTGGTCTCGGTACCGGGGGCCAAAACGTGGGTGCCGGTCGACGATCCCGCCGCAGTGGCCGCCGGCATCGCCGCTCACGTGCCGGTGGCGCCCTTCACCGTGGCCAGCGCGACGTCCGCGCCGCGCTGAATGAAGTCGTAGATGTCCCCGGTCGTCGAGCTCGCCGGGAACCACCCCGCGATCTCGCCGGCGATGTCGTTCACGTCGCCTCGCCCGTGTTCGCTGGGCCGGTGCTCGGTGTCCTGGCCGGCGTGAGCCGAGAGCTCGTGGAGCAGGCTCTCGACGATCTGGTCCTCGGTGGGCTTGAACGTCTTCTTGCTGCCGTCGGGCGCGACGACGTCGATCTCGGTGACCAGGACCACCAGGCCGCGCGGCTGGCCCTTAGGAGCCTGGCCGATCTGCGACGTCGTGTCGGCGAGCTCCGTCTCGCCGTACATGACCTCTGGGTCCTCGGAGTGGATGGCGACCGGAGTGGTCAGCGTCGTGTCGGGCCCGACCTTGCCGAGCGTGCGCATCAGGTGCTCGCCGGGCTCGAGGTCGGGCGTCACCACCTGCCTCCAGTCCAGGTACTCGTAGAGCGGGTGATCGTGGCTGCGTGACCACGACGTCCGCGTGCTCGGCCCCTTGGACAGGGGCTTGGACACCGACACGGTCAGGGTCGAGGTTGCGGTCGTGATCTCCCACCCGCCCGAGGTGACGGCGTCGCGCAGCGACTGCGAAACGTCGAGGATGACGTCCTTGGGCCCCTGCAACGGGCCCTTCTTGACCACGGACCCGCCGGCGCTCGCCAGGCCCTTGCGCACCCAGTCGGGAGCGTTGCGGTTGGCGGTGACCATCTTCGCCAGCTGGGCGGCCGTGAGCTTCGATTTCGGATGGACCAGGACGCCGCCGTGCTGTGGCTGGCGCTGCAGCGACCGCTTGGCCGCGCCCGGCGAGGCGTGCGCGGCGAGCAGGGAGCTGACGGCGGCGTTGCCCGCGACGCGCTGCAGCCGAAGCAGCGACGCGGCCGGGAGGGCCGACCCGGGAGCGGCCGCGGACGGCGGCGCCGTGCGGGCACGACGCACCTCGCTCACCCCCTCGCCGCGAGGCTGCGCGGTGCGGGCGCCGCGTTCCGGTCCCGGGCCACGCCCCATGGCGCCTAACGTACCAGCGGCGACCGGGGTGGGGAGGCGCCGCGTCAGCCGGCGGCGACGACCTCGTAGGTGAGGTGGGTCAGGCCCGCTCCGATGGTGCGGCTGTCGCGCAGGCGCATGGCCTTCGTGGCGCCGGTCTCGCCGAAGAGGCGCTCACCGCCTCCCACCACCACCGGAAGCAGGAAGAGCCGCAGCTCGTCGACGAGGTCGTGGTCGATCAGAGTCCGCGCGAGCTGGTAGCTGGCGTAGACGAGGATGTCCCCGTCGATGGTCCGCTTGAGCTCGGCCGCGGCGGCCACCACGTCGCCTTTGAGAAGGGTGGCGTTGCTCCAGCACGGAGCCTCGACGGTCGACGACACGACGTACTTCGGCAGTCCGTTGAGCTTCTCCGCCCATGCCCCGCCGCGCCCGATCCATCGCTCGGCGAACCATGCGTCCGAGCGGCGGCCGAGCAGCAGAGCTTCCGCATGCACTGCTTCTTCAGAGAAGACTGCGGCCCATGCTTCCTGGTCGGCGCCCACCGACGGCCCGAACCAGCCGCCGAGGGGAAAGCCCTCCTGTCCGTCGGGGTCCTGGACCACTCCGTCGAGTGAGACGTTGGTGCTGATGACGATCTTGCCCATCGCAGCTCTCCTTTTGGTTGGTGTGTTGCTGCGTGGGATGAGGCGCCGGCCGCGACGAGAACTCAGCGACGAATTTCCGGCGGCCGCGACGTCGTTACGCGTATGAGATGGGTGAGACCAGCAGCAGGTGCGAGGATGCGGCCGTGACCCAGCGGGCCCTCGCGCGTGCGCGCGCCGGCGACGAGGAGGCGTTCCGGCAGCTGACCGATCCCTACCGGCGAGAACTGCAGCTCCACGTCTACCGGATCGTCGGCTCGGTGCACGACGCCGAGGATCTGCTCCAGGACACCTTGCTGGCGGCCTGGCGGGGCCTTGATCAGTTCCAGGAGCGCGCCTCGATCCGGGCCTGGCTGTATCGGATCGCAACCAACCGGTCGCTGGACGCCCTGCGGGCGAGCCGGCGGCGCCCGGAGGATCAGCGGATGCCCCGGTTTCCCCAGCCGACGCGGTGGAGCGAACCTCTGTGGCTCGAGCCCTACCCCGACGTCCTGCTCGACGGGATTCCCGACCAGGCGCCCGGACCCGAGGCGCGCTATGAGACCAAGGAATCCGTGGGGCTCGCCTTCATCACCGGACTGCAGCATCTCCCGCCCCAGCAACGCGCGGTGCTGGTGCTCCGCGACGTGCTCGGATACCGCGCAACCGAGGTCGCCGGCATGCTGCAGACCAGCGAGGCCGCGGTCAACAGCCTGCTGCGCCGTGCCCGCGACGCGTTCGAATCCCGCCTGCCCGCGGCCGGTCGCGAGCGGGTGCCGCTGCCTCACTCACAGCGCGAGCGCGACCTCCTGGGCCGGTTTGCCGAGAGCGTGGAGAACGGGGACGTGGACGGGATGCTGACCCTGCTGACCGACGAGGCGTGGCTGACCATGCCGCCGCTCCCGCACGCCTACCAGGGCTATGACGCGATCGGCGGGTTCCTGCGCGGCGCGGAGGAGCGCCGCGGCGCGCCGATGCGCCTGGTGGCCACGCGGGCCAACACACAGCCGGCCTTCGGTTGCTATGTCTCGGCCCCCGGGAGCGACGTCGCGCGTGCCTTCTCGCTGTTCGTGCTGACCCTCGAGGGTGACCGCATCTCCGCCATCACCTGGTTTGCCGACAGCGCCGCCTTCCCGCGCTTCGGCCTGCCGCGCATGCTGCCCTGATTGCGGATAGCGTCTGCGTCATGGGCGGCGAGGACACCCAGGGCGAACCGGCTCAAGGCCAGCCCGACCATCAGCCCCCGGCCGGCGCCAAGACCACCGGCACGTGGTCGGCGGACGGGCGCTCGATCGGCTACACCGCGAGCGCCGGCTGGACCGTCCTGCACAAGAAGGAGAAGCCGGCGGCGGAGATCTTCTCGGTCTCCTACGTCGCCGACGGCGATGGCGACGCCGAGCGGCCGGTGACCTTTGTCTTCAACGGCGGCCCCGGCGCCTCCTCGGCGTTCTTGCACATGGGGACCGTGGGTCCGCTCCGGGTCGCGTTCCCGGCCGACGGCAGGGCCCCGCAGATGCCCCCTCGCCTCGTCCCCAACGCGGACTCGTGGCTGGCCTTTACCGACCTGGTGCTCGTGGACCCCGTTGGCACCGGCTTCAGCCGCGTGATCGAGGACGACGCCAAGGAGCGCGAGGAGAAGAGCAAGCGCGACGACGGCGCCGCTGGCCGCGCGGGGGAGTACTTCGGCTACAAACGCGACCTCGAGTCGCTGTGTGAGTTCATGAGCCGCTGGCTGTCGGGGAATCGCCGGTGGGGCTCGCCGGTGTTCATCGCCGGCGAGAGCTACGGCGGCTATCGAGTCGGCCGGCTCGTGCGCATGCTCCAGGAGACGACGGGAATCGGGCTCAACGGCGCGGTGCTCATCTCGCCGGCGCTCGAGATCACCACGCTGCGGCCGACCGACTACGACGTCGTCGGGTGGATCGACCCGTTGCCGACGATGGCGCTCACCGCGGTGCACCATGGCCGCTCACGCGCGTTCAGCGCGGGCACCCCGGACGCAGACGTGCGCGCGGAGGCCGAGGCCTTTGCCACCGGCGACTACGCCACGCTCCTCGCCCGGGGGGCGTCGATGCCGGCATCGGACCGCGCGCCGATCCTGTCGCGTCTGGCCGACCTCGTCGGCCTCCCGGAGGACCTGGTGGTGCGCGCCGAGGGCCGCATCACGCTCGGCACGTTCACGCGCGAACTGCTCCGGGACGAGCGCGCCGTCGTCGGGTGGTACGACGCCACCATCACCGCCACTGACCCGTTCCCCGATCGGGAGACGTTCGGCGGTCCCGACCCCACGCTCGCCGGGATCGACATGGCCTTCACCACCGCGATCAACCGGCATCTGCGATCGGACATCGGCGTGGAGACCGAGCGCGAGTATCTGCTGCTCAGTGACGAGGTCAACGCGGCCTGGCGCAATGACGCCCCCGAGGACTTCTTCACCCCGCCCGAGGGCGCCACCGACGACTTCCGCTACGGGATGGCGCTCAACCCGCACATGAAGGCCTTCATCACCAACGGCCGCTACGACCTGGTCACGCCGTACTACGCGACCGACCGGCTGCGCAACCTCATGCGCCTCGACGCCGCGATGGCCGGCCGGCTGACCGTTCGCCACTTCGACGGCGGGCACATGTTCTATGTCTGGGAGGCGAGCCGGCGGGAGCTGACCGCGGCGATCGCGGCATTCGTCGCCGACGCGCTCGCCCCGGCGTGAGCGCAGGGCGGCGTCAGCCGTCGAGCACGAGGAGCGAGAAGCCGAGCGTCGTCGTGCCCCCCGGCAGAGCGCGGCGCTCGCGGATCCGGCGGGCATAGGCGAGGGCGTCCGGGCCGCCGTTTCGTTCGGCGTTGGCGGCCAGTGTCTCCTCATAGCGCGCCCAGTCGCGGCCGTCGGCGGTCGACTCGTGCACGATGTCGAACCCGGCGTCCAGTGCGGCGGCGCGCAGGCCCTCGAGATCCGCCAACTCGTCGACGCTGGCCCCGCCGAGAGCCTCGAGGAAGTCGGCCGACGGTGGGTGGCGCCAGAACCCTTCGCCGTACAGCACGACCGGCGCCAGGGCGCGCAGGGCCGCCAGCGCCTGGGGAAAGCCACCGTGGGCGTGCGACGCGCCGACGTTGATGACGGCGTGGAAGCTGCCCCGGACCGTCGCGGCGTCCTGGACCTCGAAGCGGACCGGCAGGCCGGCGCCTCGCCCGCGGGCCTCGGCGATCGAGTCCGCGTCGAGGTCGACCCCCAGCCCTCGCGCCCGCGGATGCGCGCGCAGCGTCCGCAGCAGCATCTCCCCGTTGCCGCAGCCGGTGTCCAGGATG
>DASXCN010000291.1:0-2642 GCA_036491155.1 Solirubrobacteraceae bacterium
GGCAACAGCGGGCCGCTGCCCCAGGAGATCTCCGACGTCGTGGGCGCCGAGGACCTGGCCGTCGTCTCGGTGCTCTCGGGCAACCGCAACTTCGAGGGCCGCATCAACCCCGACGTGAAGATGAACTACCTCGCCTCCCCGCCACTGTGCGTCGCCTATGCGATCGCCGGGACGATGGACATCGATCTCTACGACGACCCGCTGGGCGAGGATAAGGACGGCAACCCGGTCTTCCTCAAGGACATCTGGCCCGGCTCCAAGGAGGTCGGTGAGACAGTCGAGGAGGCCGTCCAGTCCGACATGTTCCACAAGAGCTACGGGGAGGTGTTCGACGGCGACGAGCGCTGGAACTCCCTGGAGGTGCCCACCGGCGACGCCTTTGCGTGGGACGAGCGCTCCACCTACGTGCGCCGTCCGCCGTTCTTCACCGACATGCCGCGCGAGCCCGAGCCGCTGGAGGACATCGTGGATGCGCGTGTGCTGGCGCTCCTGGGCGACAGCGTCACCACCGACCACATCTCCCCCGCCGGCTCCATCAAGCGCGACGGGCCCGCGGCGGCATACCTCAACGAGAACCACGTGGAGTCGCGCGACTTCAACTCCTACGGCTCGCGGCGCGGCAACCACGAGGTGATGATGCGCGGCACCTTCGCCAACATCCGCTTGCGCAATCAGCTCGCGCCAGGCACGGAGGGGGGCGTCACCAGGTACCTCGGCGGCGACGGCGACGAGGAGATGTCGATCTACGACGCCGCCATGCGCTACATCGACCAGCACATCCCGCTCATCGTCCTGGCCGGCAAGGAGTACGGCTCGGGGTCCTCGCGCGACTGGGCAGCCAAGGGCACGCGCCTGCTGGGCGTGCGCGCGGTCATCGCCCGGAGCTTCGAGCGCATCCACCGCTCCAACCTGATCGGCATGGGCGTGCTGCCGCTGCAGTTCGCAGATGGCGAGTCGGTCGAGTCGCTGGGGCTCACCGGCCAGGAGAAGTTCACCATCACGGGGATCGCCGACGCCGACGAGGTGCCGCGCACGCTGACCGTGGCCGCCGGCGACAAGGAGTTCGAGGCCACGGTCCGGATCGACACGCCCAAGGAGCAGACCTACTACCGCCACGGCGGGATCCTCCAGTACGTGCTGCGCGAGCTCCTGCACTAGATTCCTCGGCCATGGCGACTCCTGAGCTGTTGAACCGGCTGCTGACGGCGGCCGGGCCCTCGGGGCGCGAGACCGCGCCCGCCAAGGTCTGGCGCGACGGCTGCGCCGCCTTCTCCGACGACGTCCGCGTCGACGCGGTCGGCTCCTCCATGGCCAGGGTGCCCGGGACCGGGGACGGCCCCACGCTGGCCGTGATCGGCCACATCGACGAGATCGGTGTCCACATCACCCACATCGAGGATGACGGACACCTGCGCTTCGGCCAGGTCGGCGGCTGGGATGCGATCGTGCTGGTGGGCCAGCGGGTGACGATCGCCACCCGCGGCGGTGAGGTGCCCGGCGTCATCGGCCGCAAGCCGATCCACCTCATCAAGGCCGACGAGCGCGATAAGGCGCCAAAGCTCAAGGACCTGCACATCGACATCGGGGCCAAGGACGGCGACGAGGCCAAGGAGTTGGTGCGCATCGGCGATGCCGGGGTGATCGACGTCGCGCCGGTGGAGTTCCCCAACGGCCGCCTGGTCTCGCGGGCGCTGGACAACCGCGTCGGCTGCTACGTGGCCGCCGAGGCCGCGAGGCTGGTGTCCGCCGACGGCGGTGCGCCCGGCGACGTGATCGCGCTGGCCGTCACCCAGGAGGAGACGACCTTCGCCGGCGCGCGGACGAGCGCATTCGCCCTGGAGCCCGACCTGGCGATCGCCGTCGACGTGATTTTCGCCACCGATCAGCCGGGGATCGAGCTGGGGCCGATGACCAAGCACCCACTCGGCTCCGGACCGGTGATCGCACGGGGCAGCTCGCTGCATCCCGTCGTCACCAACCTGCTCATCGACGTCGCCGAAGAGCAGGAGTTTCCGTTCACGCTGGAGTCGCTGGGCGGCTCGACGGGTACGGATGCCGACGCCGTGCACGCCAGCCGCACCGGTGTGCCCACGGCCGTCGTCTCCGTGCCGCTGCGCTACATGCACTCCCCCGTCGAGCTGGTCTCCCTGGCCGACATCCAGGTCGCCGCCGAGCTCATCGCTGCCTTCGCCAAGCGGCTCGAGCCCGGCATGTCGTTCGAGCGGTAGGCCTCGAGTCGTGGCGGTCGCCGGCGCTGCGGCGCCCCTGTTGCTCCTGTTCGACATCGACGGGACGCTGCTGAGCCGCGCCACGGCCGCGCACAGCGAGGCCCTGCACGAGGCCCTGCACGAGGTCCACGGCGTCGACACCCGTGCCCGCCCCCCCGGCATCGACCCGGCCGGGCGCACCGACGGGGAGATCGCGCGGCTGCTGCTGCTGGCTGCCGGCGTCTCAGCCCTCGCCATCGACGAGGGTGCCGCCGACGTGCGGGCGGCATGCGGCGAGGCGTTCGCCCGGCTGTGCCCGCCCAGCCTCGCCGACACCGTCATCCCCGGCATGGCCGAGCTGGTGGCGTGGCTGGCCGGACGCGACGACGTGCGGCTGTCGCTGGTCACCGGCAACTACGAGCCGGTGGCCCGCCT
>DASXCN010000292.1:0-2869 GCA_036491155.1 Solirubrobacteraceae bacterium
TTGTGTATCTTCGGCGGTCTGGATGCTTATGAGCGCCCTTCCTGCCACGGGGTTTGCTGCGCGATACTTCCGGAATGAAGGCTCGCGCGAGCGAGGTGTTTGTCGGGCGCACAGGCGAGCTCGGGGAGCTTGAGCGCGTGCTCGAGGCTGCGCGGGCGGGGATGGGTGAGACCGTCCTGGTCGTGGGAGAGGCGGGGATTGGCAAGACCCGGCTCGCCTCTGAGGTCGCCAGGCGTGCCCGCGGCGCCGGGTTCGAGGTCTTCGTTGGCCGCTCGATCGATCTGGTCGGCACGGAGTTGCCGTATCTACCGTTCGCGGAGGCGTTCCGCCCGCTAGGGGAGCCCTGGCGGGCCGCCAGGCAGGCGGCTGGCTCGCAGCTTGGGGTGTTCGAGGCGACGTTGGCGCTGCTCACCGGGCGCGCCACTGCTGCGCCTGTGCTGCTCGTGCTGGAGGATCTGCACTGGGCCGACACCTCGACGCTCGATCTCGTCGTCTTCCTCGCGCACAACCTTCACGAGCGGCCGGTTCTGCTGCTCGCGACCTGCCGGGCAGACGAGCCCGCATCGGCCGCGCGCATGCGAAGGCTGGCGGAGGGGGTCCGGCGCTCCGGCTCGGCGCTCGTGCTTGAGCTCGGTCCGCTCGGCCGGGACGAGCTAACCGCGCTGCTCGCGGCCCGCGTCGGCGCTTCCCTGCCAGAGGCTGTGACGGACACGATCGCCGCCCGCTCGGAAGGCAACCCCTTCTTCGCCGAGGAGCTCCTAGCCGCTGCGGGCGATGGAGGCGGCGAACTCCCTCGTGGCTTGCGTGATCTCCTCCTGCAGCGCGTCGCCCGCCTCAGCCACCCGGCCCAGGCCTTGTTGCGCCTGGCCGCGGCAGCCGGACGCGAAGTCCGCTACCCGCTGCTCCGCGGAATCACGGAGCTGGCCGAGGGGGAGCTGCGCGACTCGCTCCGCCAGGCGGTGGAGCACGGCATCCTCGTCGCCGAGCCGGAGACCGGGAGCTTCCGCTTCCGGCATGCGCTCCTCGCGGAGGCGGTCTACTCGACGATCCTGCCTGGGGAGCGCGAAGGGCTGCACGCGTGGCTTGCTGGAGAGCTCGCGCGCAGCGGGATGGCGGGAGCAGCAGAGCTTGCGCCGCACTGGGCGGCGGCGGGCCGCCCGGCCGAGGCATTCGTCGCCTCCATCGAAGCGGCCAGGCAAGCGGAGGCCGTATTCGGCCTCGCGGAGGCTCACACGCACCTGGAGCGAGTGCTCGCGCTGTGGCCAGCGGTGCCGGACGCGGCCGGGCTCGCCGGGATTGACCTAGCCGGGGTCTGCGCCTGGACCGCCGGGCTCGCCAGCCACGTCGGCGCCGCCTCACGCGCGGTCGAGCTCGCACGGCGCGCAATCGAGCTCGTCGGATCGGAAGACCCGCATCGTGCGGCGCTCCTCCAGGTGGACCTCGGTGAATACCTTTACGAGATCGAAACTGACGATGCTGCGCTCGCCGCGCTCGAGCGCGCCGTGGAGCTAGTGCCGGCGGAGCCGCCGTCTGCGGAGCGCGCGTATGCGCTGGGGTCACTCGCGGGAGGGATGATGGTGGCCTGGCGCCATGCGGAGTCGCTGCCGATCGGCGAGCAGGCGCTCGCGCTGGCCCGGGAGCTCGGCGCAGGCGAGGCAGAGGTACGGGCGCTCACGGTGCTCGGCGGCGACCTCGTCTACCTTGGCCGCGGCGAGGAGGGTGCCGCCTACTTCCGCCGGGCCCTGCAGCTCGCCGAGGAGATCGGCGATCACCTCGGCCTGGCCCGCGCGTACACCAACTTCACCGATGCGCTGACAATGCTGGGGCGGCTCAGCGAATCTGCGCGACTGGGGCAGGCGGGGCTCAAGGTGATGCGCCGGTACGGGATCAGCAACACCTTGCTCGTCGCGAACCAGATCGAGGCGCTGCTCGCGATCGGCGACTGGGACGAGGCCGACAGGCTCAGCGGCGCCGCGCTGCGCGGCATCACCTCGAGCTTCCCGTACTGGCTGCTTACCATCCGCGCCGACGTCGAGATCGGCCGCGGTGAGTTCGATGCCGCGCGAGCGCACCTGCAGAACGCGAGCCCCACCCTGCGCGAGAACCGCGTGCACGGCCTCTACGATGCCTGCCTGGCAGAGCTCGCCCTCTGGGAACGCCGCTGGACCGACGCGGACGCAGCCATCCAGAACGCTCTAGCGCAGGCACGCCAGCGCGAAGCGGCGCACATCCGCGTCCAGATGTGCGCCAAAGGACTGCGCGCACAGGCCGAGCTGGTGGCGCTCGCGCGCGCCCGCCGGGACCCCGGCGCCATCTGTAACTGGCTCACCCGGGCGCGGGAGCTCATCACCGTGGCCCGCCGCGCGGCCGCGGAGGCCTCGGCGGTCACGCCGAACGCCGGAGGGTGGCTGGCCCTGGCCGAGGCCGAGTATGAGCGGGCCCGCGGCCCGGCGCGGCCGCAGTCGTGGTCACAGGCAGCAGCGGCCTGGCAGCGGCTCGAGCGCCCGCCGCTCGTGGCCTACTGCCATTGGCGCCACGCCGAGGCGCTCGTCGCAGCCGGCGCCTTCCGGACCGAGGCGGCCATGCCAGCCCGGGAGGCGCACGCCATCGCGGCCCGGATCGGGGCCAGGCCGCTGCTCCGCGAACTCGAGCTGCTCGCCCAGCGCGCCCGGCTCGACCTCGCGCCCCCGCCGGCAGCGTTCCCCGAACAGAAGCACGCCCCAGAGGAAATCCTCGGCCTGACCCCGCGCGAGGCGCAGGTCCTGAACCTCCTCGCCCGCGGCTACACCAACCGCGAGATCGCCGCGGCGCTCGTCATCAGCGTCAAGACCGTCAGCGTCCACGTCTCGCACATCCTGCGCAAACTCGG
>DASXCN010000293.1:0-2634 GCA_036491155.1 Solirubrobacteraceae bacterium
CCGAGCGTGCCCAGGCCCACCAGGCCGAGCGTCGCGCCGGCAAGGTTGGTGGGCAGATCGAGCTGCCAGCGGCCCGAGCGCAGCGCGCGGTCCTCCTGGGTGACCCGCTTGGCCACCGCGAAGATGAGTGCCCACGCCACCTCGGCGGTGCTGGGCACGCCGGCGGCCGGCGCCACCCCGGTGCCCTGCGTGCCACTCACCGTGACGCCGCGCTCGAGCAGGTAGTCGACGTCGAGCGATGCGTTGCGCATCCCGGTGGTGATGACGAGACGGAGGTCGGGCAGCTGGGCCAGCACGTCGCGGTGCAACCGCGTGCGCTCGCGCATGAGGACCAGCACGTCGATGGCCGCGAGGCGTTGGGGCAGCTCATCCTGGGCGATCGGCTCCGAGAAGAACTCCACCTCGACATCGTCGCCCAGGGACTCCCAGTCGGCGTAGCCCCGGGCGCGGCGCTGATAGTCGTCGAGCACGGCGACGCGGGTCACACGACGAAGTCTCGCAGGACGGGCGCGGCCGTACGACCTCGGCGCGGCTGATTGAATCGGCATCCCTGCCGGTCGAGCACGCCACCTACTTCCGTCCCCCTGGCCTGACCGGGATCGAGGCGCTGCACGCGCGCTTCGTGCACCACGCCTACCGGCCCCACTCGCACCGCACATGGACGATCGCGGTGGTCCAGCGCGGCGCGGCCCGCTTCGAGGTCGACAGCACACGCCAGCGGGCCGACGCCGGCGAGCTGTTCGTGCTCGAGCCCGAGGCCGTCCACACCGGGATGGCCGCCGTCCCCGAGGGGTGGTCGTACAAGGTCCTGTACGTGGACCCGGCGGTCCTGCGCGACTGGGCGGACCGTGCCGGGCCGGTTCCGCGGGCCGCGCGTTGGGTGGTCTTCCGCGACCCCGCGCTCCGGGGAGCGCTGCTGCGTGCCCACGTCGCGCTGGCGTCGCAGGCGGCCGGGCTGGTCGTGGAGGAGACGGTGCTGGAGGCCGTCGCGGGCCTCGCGCCCCACCTGCGCGACGCCTCGGCCACCCGGGCATGCCGCGCGCATGGCGAGCACGCCGCCGTGCGCCGGGCCCGCCGCCACCTGCAGGAGCGTTGGGACCAGCCGGTGTCGCTGGCCCAGTTGGCCGGCGTCGCCGGGCTCTCGCGCTTCGAGCTCCTGCGCCGCTTTCGCCAGCAGAACGGCCTGACCCCGCACGCCTTCCAGCGCGACCTGCGCATCGAGCGGGCCCGCGCGATGCTGGGCGACGGCGTGCCCGCGGCAGCGGTGGCGGCGGCGTGCGGGTTCGCCGACCAGCCGCACCTGTCGCGGGTGTTCAAGCGCCTGGTCGGCGTGGCCCCGGGGGCCTACGCGCGATCTTGAACCCCTCAGAGCACACGCCCCCGATATGCGAGTGGTGTGCTCCAGATCGCGAGTCATGCTGAACGCTGAGAGCACGCACCGCCGAGATCGCGACCGTGCGCTCTGAGGCGTCAACCCCGGTCCTCGCACGGGGACAGGCCACTACGCCGCGGGCAAAAGACCGCAACATCGTTCAAGACCACGGCGGCGCTCCGAGCGCATGATGCGTCTCGCATGACCGTCGCCGAGTTCGACACCAAGATCGCGATCGTCGTCCGCGACGACCTCGCCGCCTGGCAGCGCCTCAACGTCACCGCGTTTCTCATGAGCGGGCTGGTCGCCTCGGCCGGCGCCGAGGCCATCGGCGAGGAGTACGTCGATGGCGACGGCACTTGCTACCTGCCGCTGCTGGTGCAACCGGTCCTGGTGTTCCAGACCGGGGGCGAGAAGCTGCGCACCCTGCGCGAGCGCGCGGCCCGTCGCGAGGTTCCGGTGGCGATCTACACCGCCGACATGTTCGTCACCGGCAACGACGCCGACAATCGCGCGGCCGTGCGGGCGGTCGCCACTGAGCAGCTGGACCTGGTGGGGATCGGGGTCCGGGCCGGGCATCGGGACGTCGACGCGATCGTGCGCGGCGTGTCGCGCCACCCGTAACACGCGTCTCACGCGCCGCATCGACAGTCCTTCGGCGCTTCACACGCTCGGCTTACGCGTCGCACCGAATCTGCTGGCATGAACTCGAGCATCAGCCTCCTCCGACGCCCCGCGCCCGCGCGGCGGGCGGGCGAGATCCGCCCCCTGCGTGGGCCCGCGCCCGCCGCCTCCGCGTGGCTGGCCGCCAACTGGCAGCGCCTGGCGCTGCCCACCCTGCTGCTGGTCACCGCGGTGGCCTACCTGTGGGACCTCAGCGCCTCCGGCTATGCCAACAGCTTCTACGCCGCCGCCGTCCAGGCGGGGACCAAGAGCTGGAAGGCGTTCTTCTTCGGCTCGCTTGACTCCTCCAGCTACATCACGGTCGACAAGCCGCCCGCATCGCTGTGGGTGATGGCGCTGAGCGGCCGCATCTTCGGCTTCAGCAGCTGGAGCATGCTGGCGCCCCAGGCGCTGGAGGGCGTGGCCGCCGTCGCCCTGCTCTACGCGTCGGTCAAGCGCTGGTTCGGGACGGGTGCGGGTCTGGCGGCGGGGGCGCTGCTGGCCGCGACGCCAGTGGCCGCCCTGATGTTCCGCTTCAACAACCCCGACGCGCTGCTGGTGCTCCTGCTGATCGCCGCCGCGTACTGCCTGACCCGAGC
>DASXCN010000294.1:0-9816 GCA_036491155.1 Solirubrobacteraceae bacterium
TTCCCCGCGCCCTGGGCGCTGCTCCCCACCCTCGCCACCGCCGCGGTGCTGGCTACCGGCGCCGGCCTGGCCGGCCGCTCGCTGCTTCCACT
Organism: Solirubrobacteraceae bacterium; assembly: GCA_036491155.1. GTDB lineage: Bacteria > Actinomycetota > Thermoleophilia > Solirubrobacterales > Solirubrobacteraceae > Palsa-465. Next base: position 93 of record DASXCN010000294.1, read on the forward strand.
CACCAACCCCGTCAGCCAGTACCTCGGCGATCTCTCCTACAGCTTGTATCTGTGGCACTTCCCGGTCGTCGTGCTCATCGTGACCGTCGTCCCCCGCGACTCGGCGGCGTACTGGCTGGGGAGCCTCCTGCTCATCTTCGGGCTATCGGTCGCCTCGTTTCACCTGCTGGAGAACCCCGCCCGGCGCGCCGCCTGGTTTGTCCGCCGCCCGGGACGTCGTCCCGTCCCGGCGCGCGGTTGGCTGCTCTACGCCGCGGCGTGCGCCGCCGTCGCGCTGCTCGCCGGGGCCGGCGTGCTGCTGGCGCGCTCCGTCAGCCCCACCCGGCTGACGCTGCCCGCGCCGGTCCTGGTCGGCCACACCCAGGACGATCCGCGCGACTGCCTGGGGGCGGCCGCGCTTGACCCGCGCCACCGCTGCGCGCTCAACGCTGGCGACCGGGTGGCGCCACTGCCCGGCCAGCTGCCCGACGACACCGGGGGCGCCTATGCCTGCTACGCGTACCTGCACCAGCCGATCCACCCCTGCGACTACGGCAGCCGTCGGCACGACGCGATCCGCGTGGCCCTGATCGGCGACAGCCATGCCGCGGCGCTCCTGGCCGTACTCGAACCCCAACTGGACGCGCTCAACTGGCACCTGACCGTCTACGTGGGACAGACGTGCGGATGGCTCCCGCCCTCACTCTCCCCAAGCTGCCCGGGCCTGCGCCGCATCCAGCGCGATCTGGATCGGCGCCACTACGCCGTGGTCGTCGCCACCGAGCTTCGCCAGTACACCAACCCCGTGTCTGACCATCTCCGGGCGATGCGGCCGGTCGCCGCCACCGGCGCGCACATCGTCGTCGTCGAGGACGACCCCGGCGTGTCGGCCTCCAGCACGGCGTGCGTGACCCGCATCACCTACAGCCCCACCGGCGACTGTGGCACCCCCGCCGGAGAGGCCTACCGAGACCCCGACCGCCTCGCCCAGGCCGCCCGCAGGCTGGCCGGAGCGCGCGTCATCACCACTCGCTCGTTCTTCTGCCGCAAGGGCTTCTGCCCCGCCACGATCGGCAACGTGATCGTCTACCGCGACACCGCCGCCCACGTCACCGCCAGCTACGCCCGGACGCTGAGCCCTTATCTCGTCGAGGCGGTGGAACGATCGCTGCCCACCAGGCTGCGCTGATCGGCGGGGCCGATGCGCTGAAGAATCGCCGGGTCGCCGACGTAGGTCACGCCCGCGGCCTTGGCCTCGCGGATCCCGATGATCCCGAGCAGGAGCCCCATCACCGGCCGCGCCTCCCCGGTGATCGTCGCGTCGGCGCCGGTCTCGCCCAGCGGGCCGGGCCGGGAGGCCAGCCGTCCGTCGCGCGTCTCGAGCACGATCGGTTGCTCGCCGGTCCGTAGCTCAATCGTCACGGGCGGCGTATCGGGCCGCAGGTCGCAGAGCACCAGCTCGACCGCCCACGCCAGCCAGTGGCTACGCACCGCGTCCCCGGTGTTGTCGGCGGTCATCAGTGGCATCCCCCAGCGCACGAGGCTTTCGAGCACGGGGCGCAGTTCCTGGCCGCGCGGGGTGAGACGGAACAGCGCGGTGGCGACCGGCGGCGGCGCCTCCTCGCGCACCACCAACCCCTCGTGCTCGAGCTCTCGGAGACGGTCGGCGAGCAGGTTGGTGGCGATCCCCGGCAGGCCGTTGCGCAGGTCGGTGTAGCGGCACGCCCCGCGCAGTTCGAGCTCGCGCACGATCAGCAGCGTCCAGCGGTCGCCGACAGCGTCGAGCGACTTGGCCAGGGCGCAGTACTCGTCGTAGGAGCGCATCTCCGGACGGACTCTAGCACCGGGACCTTGGGATTTTCAAGTATTAACTTGACTTTCTTGTCTAGACAGTTTAGAACTTTGTCGCCTATTCCGGCGCACCGTCCCTCACCCCTTCCTCTCGAGGAGAAGCGATGAAACCCAAGCCACTGATCCTCGCCTCGCTGCTGCTCGCGGCGTTCGTGATCAACGTCGACACGACGATCGTCAACGTCGCGCTCCCCACCCTCGTGCGCGAGCTGCATGCCTCCAACACACAGCTGCAGTGGGTGGTCGATGCCTACAACCTGCTCTTCGCCGGATCGGTCCTGGTCGCCGGCAGCCTTTCGGATCGCTTCGGGCGCAAGGGGATGCTGCTGGCCGGCCTGGTCGTGTTCGGCCTGGCCAGCGTGGCCGGCGGGCTCACCGCCGATCCCGGCCAGCTCATCGTGGCGCGGGCGGTGATGGGTGTGGGCTCGGCGATGGTGTTCCCCTCGACCCTCTCGCTCATCTCCAATGTGTTCACGGAGCGTCGCGAGCGCGCCCGCGCCATCGGCCTGTGGGGCGCCATCACCGGCGCTGCCATCGCGCTGGGGCCGATCGTCGGTGGCTGGCTGCTCCAGCTCTCGGGCTGGCGCGCCATCTTCTTTGCCATGACGCCGGTGGCCGCGCTGGCCGGCGTGCTGGTGGCGCGCTCGGTCCCCACCTCGCGCGACCCGCAGGCGCCGAAGGTCGACCGCCCCGGGTTCGCCCTCTCCACCGCCACCATCGCGCTGCTCGTCTACACGATCATCGAGGCGCCCGGCCACGGGTGGGGAAGCGCGCGCACTCTCACCGGCTTTGCCGTCACGGCCGTGCTGGCGACCGTCTTCGTCGCCTGGGAGCGCCGCACCACGGAGCCGATGCTGGACCTGAGCCTGTTCACCAACCTCCGCTTCACCGCCGCCAGCGCCTCGGTGGCGATCTCCTTCTTCGCCCTCTCGGGCTTCATCTTCCTCGTCACCCAGTACTTCCAGTTCCTCAAGGGCTACGGACCGCTGTCGACGGGAGTCCGCCTGCTCCCGGTGGCCTCGTGCGTCGCCATCGCTTCGATCCTCGGGGCCAGGCTCGCCGTCCGCGCGGGCACCAAGCTCGTCGTCGCCGCCGGGCTGCTCTTGATGGGCGCCTTCTACCTATGGGTGACCACCACCTCCGTCACAACCGCCTACGGAACGATCGCGGCTCAGATGGTGGTCCTGGGCACCGGGATGGGCCTCAGCAGCGCGCCCGCGACCGAGGCCATCATCGGCGTCGTGCCCCGGGCCAAGGCGGGGGTCGGGTCGGCGATCAACGACACGACGCGGCTGCTGGGCGGCACCCTGGGCGTGGCCGTGATCGGCAGCGTGTACGCGTCGCTGTACGCCGGCCGGCTGACCCGTCTACTCCCCGCGGGACTCCCTGGCCCAGCCACGCGTGCCGCGCATGCGTCGGTCGGCGCCGCGCTCGGCGCTGCGAGCGCCATCCGGCACGGCGGCCACCCCGCCCTCGCGGCCAACCTGCACGACGCCGCGCGCGCGGCCTTCTTCCACGGCTTCAGCACGGCCAACTACCTCGCCGCCGGCGTCGCCTTCGCGGGCGCGCTGATGGCCGTGGCCCTGCTCCCCACCCACCCCACCGCGAGCACCGACACCGAGACCACCGGACTGGCCGGCATGGCCTCACCTGCGGCCGCGGAGGCCCGCGGCTGACCCTCGCAACGCCGACGCCCGCCGCTGATCACCACCACGCAAAGGACACCATGGACATCACACTTGAACGCAACCGCGCCTTCGCCGCCGCCGGCGGCCACGAGGGCGCCGTCGTCTTCCCCGCGCTGCGGCTCTTCGTCATCACGTGCCTCGATCCACGGGTGGACCCCGCGCATTTCCTTGGGCTCGGCCTCAGCGAGGCCGTCGTCGTCCGCAACGTCGGCGGCCGGGTCACGCCCGAGGTCATCAACGACGTCGCGTTCATCGGTCAGATCACCGAGAGCGTTCTGCCCGACGGGCCGCTGTTCGAGGTCGCGGTCATCCACCACACGCAGTGCGGAACCGGCGCGCTGGCCGATGACGCCTTCCGCCATCGCTATGCGGAGCGGATCGGCGCCGACGAGGCGGCCCTGCGCGACCACGCGATCCTGGACCCCGCGGCGAGCGTGACCGCCGACGTCGATCGCCTGCGCGCCGCGCCGCAGGTCTCGCGGCGGATTCCCGTCTCAGGGCACGTCTACGACGTAGTCACCGGCCTCGTGCAGACCGTCGTCCCCGCGGGCGCCACGGCCGATGGTGGCGACACGCAATTTGCCCTCATGGGTCTCAATCCGTAGCCGATAAAGAAGGACGAGCCCGATGTCAAATCGACACTGGCACAACCACTGCAAGCTCGACCGCCCTCATGCCGCCCACAGGTCAGAAAGCAGTGTGATTCGTGGATAAGTCACTTGTCACGACCCTCCGCGTCGGCATCGTCTCGGCACTGGCGCTGCCCTTCGGTCTGGCCGGCCTGGGCGCCGCCATCACAAGCCATGAGCCGCCCGTCGAGGCGGTCTCGCCGATCGTCGCGCTCGCCGTGCTCGTCTCCATCGCCTGCTGGTCGCGCGTGCTCGTCCACTGGCGCGACCCCGAGGGTCCCGACGACGACGATCCCTGGCGTCGTGACGGCGGACCCCGGGACGGCAACCCGCCCGACGGCGGCGCCGACGGCCCGTCGATCGACTGGACGGTGTTCGAGCGCGAGTTCGCCGCTTACGTGGCGGCGTGCGAGAAGCTGCGCGAGGGCGTCCTCGTCGCCGTCTCCGCGGCGTTGCGCCCGGCCACCCAGGCGCTCGCCTCCGCGTGAGCCGCCCCGTGGTCGAGTGGCGGCGTTGACTCCAGCAGGGGCCCGAGATCGGTGACGCCCAGCACGGTCAGCGCCTCGTCGCGCAGAACCCGTTCGGGCCATAGCTGCGAGTCGATCGCGGCGACGATGCGGTCGGAATGGGCCAGCCAGCGCCCGGCCGTCTCGGGCGCGACGTCCGCCGCATAGCGCGCGACCAGCCACAGGGCAAACGCGGCCAGCGGCTGCACCCCGGGCGGGCGCATGAGCTCCACGGTCTGCGCCAGCGCCGGCTGGGTGATGACCCGGTCGCGCGCCGACTGGCTGAGCAGCAGCGTGCCGGCCGCGCTGGCCAGCATGACCTCGTGACCGATTTCCCGGGCCAGCGCGACGCTGCGCCCCGCGTGCTCGCACGAGTCAACGAGCATGTCGTTGACGTAGGCATCGAGCGCGAGGAAGTAGTGGATCCACCCCCGCGAGCGCGCGCTCGCCTCGGGAGTGAGCTGGGCCAGCAGTTCGGGGCGCAGCTCGCGCATCGCCGCGAGGTCGCGAGCGTTGAGCGCCTGTCCGAAGAGGTTGCCGGTGGCCATGGCCAGCGCTTCGTGGTCCCCGATCCGCGCCGCCACCGACGCCAGCCGCCGGTGCCATGCCTTGGCCGAGGGGCTGTAGTCCAGGTAGGCGGCGGCGCGCACGAGCGCCACCTCCTGGTCGCCCGGGATCTCGAAGCGTTCCAACATCCGCTCCGTGAGCTCCTGGGCCTCCTGGCGCAGCATTCCGGCCAGCCACATCGGCCGCGAGCCCAGAGCGAGGGTGACGGCGGCCACCTCGTCGCCTGAGGCCACGGCGTCCTCGGCGGCCTCGCGCACGTTGGCGTGATCGGCCAGCATCGACGCCGCCAGCGCGCCGGGGGACTCGCCGCCGTCGAAGGCCGCGATCGCCGGGGTCACGAGGTCGGCGAAGAAGCGGCGGTGCCGCGCCCGGGCCGCCTCGTCCTCGCCGGCGGCGCGCAGCTCGTCGGCGGCGAAGGCCCTCACCAGCTCCAGCAGCTCGCCGCGGCCCTCGGCCTGGCGGCGCACGAGGCTGGCCTCCAGCAGCTCGTCGATCTCTACACCCACCGGTCCCTCGCCGGTGACGGCCTCCAGCGCCCCCGCGGTGAAGCCGCCGTGGAAGGCCGCGGCGTGACGCAGAGCGCGTCGGGCCCGCGGCGTCAACAGGTCATAGCTCCACCGGATCGCTGCCTGCAGCGACTGCTGGCGATCCGGGAGGTCGCGCAGCGCGTGCTCGCCGATGACCAGGGGCTGGGCTAGCTGCTCGGCGATCTGCGCGGGACCCAGCGAATGGGAGCGCGAGGCGGCCAGCTCGATGGCGAGCGGCAGGCCGTCGAGCGCGCGGCAGATCCGCCCCACGATCCGGGTGGCCTGGGCGTCCACCTGGAGCCTGCGGTTGGCCGCCGTCGCGCGCTGGAGGAACAGCTGGACCGCGGGGCTGCCGGCGAGGTCCTGGTCGCTGTCGCCGGCAGGGAGCTCCAACGGCTCCACCTCGTAGGTCTGCTCGCCCCGGATCCGCATCGGCGTCCGGCTCGAGATGAAGACGCGCAGGCGCGGGGCGAGCTCCAGCAGCTCAGCCACGAGCGCTGCGGCGGCCAGGAGGTGCTCGAAGTTGTCGATGGCCAGCAGCAGCTCGCGGTCGCGCAGGTAGCCCGACAGTCCGTCTGCGCCGAGTCCATCGGTCCCGTCGCGCCGGCTCAATGCGCTGGCGATCTCGGCGGCCACCAGCGCCGGGTCGGTGAGTTGCTCCAAGCGGACCAGGACGGCACCGTCGGCGTGATGGGGCTCGGCGCGCCGCGCCAGCTCGAGCAGCAGCCGCGTCTTGCCCACCCCACCGGGGCCGGTGAGCGTGATGAGCCGCACCTCGGGGTCGGCCAGCAGCTCGCCCAGCGCCTCGAGGTCGCGCTCGCGGCCGATCAGCCGCGACACCGGGCGGGGCAACGCCGATCGTGGCCGCGCGGCGGGTTCGGGGCTCCCGGGGTCGCCTTCGAGGAGCCGCTGCTGCAGCCGCGCCAGGGGCTCGCCCGGCTCCAGGCCAAGCTCGACGGCGAGCATGCGGCGCACCCGCTGGTAGGCCTCCAGTGCGTCGGCCTGACGCCCCGCGCGCGACAGCGCCAGCATGAGCTGGGCCCACAACCGCTCCTCGTACGGGTGCTGGGCGGTCAGTTGCTCCAGTTCGGCCACGAGCGCACCCGCCTCGCCGGCCGCGAGGTCGGCGTCGATCCGCATCTCGGTCGTGTGCAGGCGCTTGTCCTCCAGGGATCGCCGCCACTGGGCGACGCTGCCCTCCGCCTCAACGTCACACAGCGGATCGCCGCGGAACATGGCCAGCGCCTCGCGCAGCAGCGCCCCGGCGCTGTCGGGCTCCGCGCGCGCCCGCCCCACCAGCGCCTCGAACCGCCACAGGTCGAGCTCAAACCCCTCGCGCACCAGCGCATACCCGGCCGGCTCCAGTAGGAGCTGGCCTCCCAGCAGGGCGCGCACCTTCGACAGGTGGACGTGCAGGGCCGAGACGGCGCTGGTCGGAGGACTGTCGCCCCACAACTCGTCGATGAGCCGGTCGCGCGACAGCGGCGCACCGCCGCTCATGGCCAGCAGAGCCAGCAGGGATCGCTGGCGGCCGCTGGGCAGCGGTACGAGCCGCCCGTCGCGCTCAAGCACGAGCGGCCCCAACACCGCGAAACGAGACATCCCGCCGGTCACGGCGCGACACAGTAGTCCCCGGCCCGGGCCAGGACAAGGCGCCGGCACCCACCGGGCACCGTCGGCCCTTTGGCGCTCCTTTGGTGGCGCTTCGGTGGGGCCGCTCAAGCTGCCCAGCATCGAAACAACGACTCAGGAGAGATGGGGGCAGATGGGACTTTTCGGTGAGGACCGGGGCCGAGATGGACGCAGGATCGTGACCGTCGCGACGTCCGGGATCCGAAGATGAGCCCGGCGGCGCGCATCCTGGAGAACGGCACGCCATGCACGGCCATCATCGTCCAGAGCCAGCCGTTGGGGATGCGCAACCCCAAGGGCGATGACATGTACGCCTTCCTGCTCACGGTCAGGGCCGAGGGCCGGCCTCCGTACCAGATCCAGCTGGGCAATCCGGTACCGGCGGCGGCGGTGCCGCTCCTGTACCCGGGCAACTCCCTGCCCGCCAAGCGGATGCCCGAGGGCGATGATCACGAACTCGTGATCGACTGGGAGGGGGCGCTGGCGCAACTCGCACACTCAGCCGCCTGATGGGGGCGGACGTACTCACACCGGTCACGGCGCTCGGATGGCGTCGTGACCTCAGCAGGCACTGATGCAGCACTCAATTCACATCAAGGAGCAACACATCATGGTTCTTGTCACCAGTAACTGGCGTCTGTGGGCGATCGGCATGGTCACCTCGATCGCGATCTTCATCGTCGTCTTCTTCGCGGTCATCAAGCCGAGCACCGACACCGCCAACCAGGCGATCAAGACGGGGATCCAGCAGAGCCAGCAGGTCATCAACCAGGCCAAGAAGCAGCTCAGCGCCAGCGGCGCGAGCGGCGCCGTGTCCAGCCAGGCCAGCAAGCAGCTCGACAAGGCGTCGAAGCTGACCTCGTGCGTGGCGGCGGCAGGCACCGACACGTCCAAGCTGGCGAACTGCCAGGCGCAGTTCGGGGGCTGACGCCGGCACGGGGGCACAGCAGGACCCGGGGGCACACCGCAGGACACCGGGGCGCAGCAGGACACGGGGGCACACCGCAGGACAGCGGGGGCACCGCGGCGCACAGGGGGCTATGCAGGCAGCGGCCCGTACGGCACTTCACGCCGTGCGGGCCGCACGCCCGTCATCGAGGACCGGGGCCCTCACCGCCGAGGTCACTCTCCACGCCGGCCGGCGCAACGTTGGCCGAAAGCCGGCTGAGCACCTGCTCGAAGGCCGAGAGCGCCTCCGCCCCCAGCCCGCGCCGCAACCGCCGGTCAAACGCGACCGCCGCATCGCGCAACCGCGCGAACGCCGCCTCGCCGGCCTCGGTCAACTCGACCACGTGCACGCGCCGGTTGGCAGGGTCGCGCCGGCGGGTGAGCAGGCCGTCTGACTCCATGGCATTGAGGTGATGGGTGAGCGTGGCCTCCCGGATGCCGACGGCCGCCGCCAGCTCCCGCTGGTTGGCGACCTGACCGCGCATCTTGAGGTTGAGGAGCACGAGCCACACGGGCAGCGAGCCGCCGGCCTCGCCCAGCGCGTCGTCGAAGGCGCGGCTGACCGTCCGGGCCGCGGCGGCGAGGTGCAGTCCGATGGGCGGGGTACGCGGGGCCGGCATTGCGCAGGAGAGAATAGCATCGGTATCAAAGGATTTGACATCTAACTCTTTGATGTCTACCCTTCGCGACCATGCCCGGGCAGTCGACACCGCGACAACACACCCACAGGAGGCTTGTCATGTCCACCCCCACCACCCCCCACCAAGCGCTCGCCGACCTGGACCGCACGATCACACGCGCCGAGATCGAGGGCGATGCCGCCACCCTCGACGCACTGGCCACCGACGACTTCACGCTCGTCGGACCCGTCGGCTTCGTGCTCGACAAGCACCAGTGGCTCGATCGCTACCGCGGCGGCGGGCTGCGCACTCGCGCGCTCGCCTTCGAGGACGCCGTGACCCGCGTGCACGGGGACTGCGCGATCCGCGTCGGACGACACGTCCAGGAGGCCGAGTTCCAGGGCCGCCCCGTCAACGGGGAGTTCCGCGCCACCCACATCGCGGTGCGCGACGGCGGCCGTTGGCGGCTGGCCGGCGTCCACCTCAGCCCGATTGGCGGGCCGCCCCCGTTCGCGCGCCCCGACGACGCGCCGGAGGAGGCACGATGAGGGTCGTCGGCAGCGCCACCCTGGCCAAGGGCGCCAGCCCCACGATCGCGACGGAGTTTTTGGCATGAGCGCCTCCCCGACCCCCGGCACTCCCCCGGCGGTGGCGGCGCGCTACCCGGATCTCGCGGGCCGCGTCGCGGTCGTCACGGGCGGCTCGCGCGGGATCGGGGCCCAGACGGCCCGCGCGCTGGCCGCCAACGGCGCCGACGTCGCCCTCATCGCCCGTGAC
>DASXCN010000295.1:0-3130 GCA_036491155.1 Solirubrobacteraceae bacterium
GGCACCACGGTGGTGGAGCCGACGTAGCCGGCGGCGCGCACGGCGTCGATCACGGTCGTGTCGTAGTGCCCCGACGGATAACAGAACCAGTTGACGGGGACCCCGTAGCGGCGTTGGATCGTCTTGCGGGCGCTGTCGATCTGATCGCGCAGCTGGGACGCATCCAGCGTGATGAGGTCGGCGTGGCTGATGCCCTGGGTGTCGAGCTCCCAGCCGGCGTTGACCATCGCCTTGACCTCATCGGTGGTCAGCCCGCCCTGGGAGGGTGGAAGGCCGCTGAGCTGCATGTTCTCGTCGGCCACCCACCCCATCCGCCGCAGCACCGGCAGCGCGGCGGTGTACTGCGAGTGGTAGCCGTTGTCGAAGGTGACGACGATCGGCTTGCCCGCGGGGAGCTTGGCGCCCTTGGTCCAGTAGGCCTGGAGCTGGTCAAGGGTCACCGCGTGCCAGCCCGCCTGCTTGAGCGCCTGCATCTGCGCGGCGAACTCCTGCGGTTGCACGTACAGGCCGGGGAAGGGGGCGCCACCGGGCGGCGCGGCGATGACGTGGTACATGAGCACCGGCACCGACGCGGTCCCACGCACGCCGCTGGGGCGGCCGAGGATCGCGGCCGTCGACTCGCCACGCAGGTGCCGGGCGGCGTCGCGGCGGTGGTGCGCGCCGGCGTTGGCGGTGGCGCGCGTGCGGCGTGTGCTCGTGGCTGCATGCGTGCGCGTGGTCCCGCCGCTGCTGCTGCCGCTGGCCGACGCGATGGCCACGGCAACGGCGATCAGGACGACGGCTGCGGTCATGCCGATTCCGGCCCGGCGGCGGATGCGACGGCGGCGGCGCGCCTGCGCGCGCTCGTCCCGGCGCCTCTGAAGTTCTTCGGTATCCATCGGCGATCGACCTATAGATTGCCACGGGGTGCCGACCGCAAGGGACACGCTGACCGTCCGCTCTGGCGCGGTGGAGCTCTCGGTGCGCAGCGCCGGCCGGGCTGACGGACCCACCCTCGTGCTGGTCCACGGGTACCCGGACACGCAGCGGGTGTGGGCCCCGGTGGTCGAGCGCCTGGTCCACCGGTTCCAGCTCATCACCTACGACGTGCGGGGCGCCGGCGCCTCGAGCGCGCCTCACGGCCCCGCCGCCTATCGCCTCGACCGCCTGGCCGACGATTTCGACGCCGTCTGCACGGCGCTCGCCCCCGGCCGCAGGGTGCACCTCGTCGGGCACGACTGGGGCGGGATCCAGGGCTGGGAGTTCGTGACCCGGCCGCGGTTTGCCGGGCGGGTGGCGTCGTTCACCAGCATCGCCGGGCCGGCGCTGGGCCACGCCCTGGGGGCGACTCGCGCCGCCCTGCGCGCCCGCGATCTGGGGCGCGCCGCGGCGCGCGCGCGCCGGTCCTGGTACATCGTGCCGCTCTGCCTGCCCGGCGGCCCGACGGTGATGTGGAAGGTCGCGCTGGCGGGCGGGCGGTGGCGGCGCTGGCTGACGCTCGTGGACGGGCTCACCGTCGACGACGCTCACCCGGCGCCGACGGCGTGCGCCGACGGGTGGCACGGCGCCAACCTCTATCGCGCCAACATCCCGCACCGTCTGGTCCGCCCCAACCGCCTGGCTCCCGCGCACGCTCCGGTCCAGCTCATCGTCCCCACCCGCGACCGCTTCATCTCCGCGTCCTATTACGACGCGGCGGCACGAGTCGCGCCGGGGCTGCGCCGCCGGGAGGTGGACGCCTCGCACTGGGCACAGCTGACGCAGCCCGACCTCATCGCCGGGTGGGTGGGGGACTTCGCGCAGGAGATGGAGGCCGTCACGGTCCAGGCTCCAGCCATCGCGCCCTGACCACGCGCGAGGAAGGAGTCAGGCCGCCCGCCGCGAAACGCACCGGCATGCTCCTCAAACATCGTTCCCCGGGGGTCGACGCCACGTCCGTGCAGCCACGCGCCGGGCTGGAGCACCTCGACCGCAAATCGATCGCAGTACTGCGCTGGCTGAACGCCAACCACGTGGACTACGTGCTCGTGGGTCCCGTTGCCCACGCCATTCGCGGCGACCAGGCTGCCAAGGGGCCGGTGGCAATCGTCCCCGCTCCCTACAGCCGCAACTGGGACCGGCTCACGCGCGCTCTGGTCGACGAGCACGCCGGGCTGCGCAGCGAACGCGGCCTTCCGGGCACCTCTGAGCGCGGTGACGTCGTCACCGTGAAACTGACGCCGGACAAGCTGGCGCGCGGCCGGCGTTGGATGCTGCGCTTCCGCGAGTTCGACCTCGACATCGAGGGCTCCGGGGCCCGCGCCGCCGGGGCGCGCACCGGTGACCCCGGGGCGGGGGAGGATGGATCGCACCCGACCCGGTCGCCCCGCTACCAGGAGCTCCTGTACGAGGCCAACCGCTTCGAGGTGGCCGACGGCATCACCGTCGAGGTCGCCTCCCTCGAGGATCTCGAGCACTTCTCGCACGTGCGCCGTACCGGCACCGCTCCGGAATTCCGGGTCACGCGCGCCGCCCCATCCCCGGCGACGCCGGAGGCCGACGCGGCCGCCCCGTCCCCGGCGACGCCGGAGGTCGACGCGGCCGCCGCCGAGCCGGAGTCAGAGGAGTCGGGGACGGCGCCCGAAGCGGCCCCGGACGCCTGAGCCGCCTCGGCGCGCGCCACACGCCGCGCCGCCCCGCAGACACAGCGCATTCTTAGCTTCCGGGACGGTGGGCACGGCTACGCTGTGTCCATGCCCGGACGCGCCAGGACGGCCCTCATCGGGGCGGCCACCGGGGTCGTTCTTCTCGCGGCGACCTGGTACGCCGCCCATTACATCGCTTTCGTCCGATCGGTCGACGCATCGGTCCTGAGCGGCTTCGCCGACCTCACGCGCCCGCGACTGGACCGGGTGGCCAACTTCATCGCTCACCTCTGCAATCCGCACGAGTACGTCTTCCTGGCGGCGGTGCCGGTCATCGTGGCGCTCGTGCGCGGCCGGCCCCGGGTCGCGGTGATGCTGGCCATCGTCCTCCTGTGCGCCAACGAGACCACGCAACTGCTCAAGCCGCTGCTCGAGGGCCCGCGTGATCTGGTGCCGGGGGTGTCGATCGACCGGGCCTCGTGGCCGAGCGGCCACGCCACCGCCGCAATGTCGTTGGCCCTGTGCTC
>DASXCN010000296.1:0-8897 GCA_036491155.1 Solirubrobacteraceae bacterium
CCCAAGGCCTCCAGCGCCGCGCGCACCGTCCGCGTCGACGCTGAGCGCCTGGACGCGCTCATGCATTCCATGGGCGAGCTGGTCATCCACCGCACCGCCGTCGAGGCCCTCACCAGTTCGCTGGACGTGCCGGGCCTGCAGCAGGCCATGCAGGAGCTCACCCGTAGCTCCCAGGCGCTGCAGTCGATGGTCATGCAGGTCCGCATGATCCCCGTGGACGTCGTCTTCCTGCGCTTCCCGCGCCTGGTCCGCGACCTGTCGGGCAAGCTGGGCAAGGAGGTCAAGCTCAACCTGGTCGGCTCCGAGACCGAGCTGGACCGCACTGTCGTCGACGCGCTCGGCGACCCACTCGTCCACCTCGTCCGCAACTCGCTCGACCACGGCCTGGAGCCCGTCGAGGAGCGCGTCGCCGCCGGCAAGCCGGAGGTCGGCACGCTGGAGATCTCCGCGCGACACTCCGGGGGCAGCGTCGTCATCCAGGTCCGTGACGACGGTCGCGGCATCAACCCCGAGGCGATCGCCCGCAAGGCGGTCGAGCGTGGGTTGATCGATGCGACGGCAGCCGCCGAGATCACGATGAAGACCGCGGTGGAGCTGCTGTTCGCGGCGGGCTTCTCCACGGCGGAGACGACCAGCGACATCTCCGGGCGCGGCGTCGGCATGGACGTGGTGCGGTCGAAGATCCGTGAGCTGGGCGGCGAGGTCATCCTCGACTCGGTCCATGGCGAGGGGACGACGGCGCAGATCCGTCTGCCGCTCACCCTGGCCATCGTCTCCGCGCTACACGTCGACGTCGCCGGCGGCCCGTATGCGATCCCGCTTGACCGCGTCGAGCGCACACTGCGGCTGTCGGAGCAGACGGTCCGCTCGGTGGCCGGGCGCCGGATGCTTGTGCTCGACGATGGGGTACTACAGCTCCTGGACGGCACCGAGGTGTTTGGACGCCAAAATCAGAGCCCACCCACCCCACATGAGTTTGTGGTCATCGTGCGTGCCCAGGAGCAGCGCCTCGCGCTGTCGGTCGACGACCTGATCGGGCAGCGCGAGCTCGTCACGCGCCCGCTGCCGCCCGCCGTCAGCGGGGAACCCGTCTCGGGCGGCGCCGCGCTGGCCGACGGCCGGATCGCGCTCATCGTCGACTGCGACGCGCTCGACGCGCGTACCCCCAAGGCTGAGAGCCGCACCGGCGGCGCCCGCTCCTCTGACAGTTCCACCGTCACCGGAAACGGACGGGTGGCGGCATGACCCACGACAAATCCCAGGAGAAGACCCCCGTGAGCCCGTCCCTGTCCGAGACCCAGCTCGACGCGCTGCGCGAGCTGGCCAACATCGCATCCGGCACTGCCGCGACGGCGCTGTCGCAGATGCTCGCCCGTGACGTGGAGATCAGCGTCCCGCGCGCGCTGGCGCTGCCGCCGGCCGACGCCGTCGACGAGTGCGGCGACCCTGAGCAGCACGTGGCCGGCGTGGTGGTCCCGATCCAGGGCGACATCGACGGCATCGTCCTGCTCCTGATCCCCTACGAGCAGGCCGAGATCCTGTGCGAGCTCCTGGGCGTCGAGGCCCACACCGAGGTCGGCGACTCCGCGCTGCGCGAGATCGGGAACATCCTGGCCACCTCGTACCTCAACGGGCTGGGCGCGATGACCCACCTGGAGCTGGAGCCCTCGCCGCCGCAGCTGCACACCGACATGCTGGCCGCGATCGTTTCGTCGCTGCTGATCGGGACCGCCGGCGCCGACGACCTTGCGCTGGTGCTCGACTCCGAGCTCGACGTGTCCGGGGACCCGTGCTCGATCTCCTTCCTCCTGCTGCCGACCTCGGGCCAGATCAGCGATCTGCTCGCCCCACTCGGCCTGGCTGAGCCCTCTGCCTGACGATGGCCTCGGCGCGTATGGGTGAGATGGTGGTGTCCAGCGATCCAAACGAGGAGCTCGTGGCCCTAGGGCTGGGCTCCTGCATCGGCCTGGCGATCGTCGACCGCACTGCGGGCGTCGCCGGACTGGCACACATCGTCCTGCCCGAATCCAACGACCGGGGAGACCAGATGGGCAAGTTCGCAGACACGGCGGTTCCTGAGCTGATCGCGAAGATGCGCAAGGCGGGGGCCGCGGAGCGCCGTTTTGAGACCGCGATCGCCGGCGGCGCGCGGATGTTCGAGATGAGCGGCGGACTGGACATCGGCGCCCGCAACGAGGCGGCCGTCCGCAGCGCGCTGGCCGGCGCGCGCGTCACCGTCAAGGCGGCCAAGACCGGCGGCAACACCGGGCGCACGCTGAAGGTCACCGTCAGCGACCTGACGGTCACCGTCCGCTCGGCCGGCCAGCAGCCGGAGACGCTGCTGCAGGGCCGGGCGCCGCGGGCCACGACCGCAGCGGGGGCAGCGCGATGAGCGAGCTCCTCACCCCGGACAAGATCGCCGCGCTCGTCGACGCCGCCAAGCAAGGGCAGCTCCCCGACGCCGGCGCTTCGCAGAAGCCGAGCCGCCGCGGGCACCGGCTGCGCACGGTCGACTTCTCGCGGCCGACCAAGTTCAGCGCCGACCAGGCCCGCCGGATCATGCGTGCCACCGAGACGTTCTGCCAGACCGCCAACACGCGGCTGTCCACCGAGCTGCGCGTCCCGGTGGAGCTCGAGCTCATCAACACGGTGCAGCTCACCTGGGCGGCCGCGCAGGCGCAGCTGCCGCCGAGCTCGTTGTCGCTGATCCTCGAGGTCGCGCCGATCGGCACCCGCATGCTCCTCACCGCCGAGCAGACGTTCATCCTGGCCGGCCTGGAGGCGCTGCTGGGCGGCTCCCCCGAGCGCCCGCCCAAGGAGCGGCGGATGTCGGAGATCGACTGGAGCCTGACCCGCCGCCTGTTCGAGTCGCTCGTCTTCCAACTGTCCTCGGTATGGCAGGAGCTCGGCGGCGTCACGCTGACCGCCGGCGAGATCGACCCGCACGATGCCGGGCAGGTGGCCTCGGTGTCAGAGCCGACGTTCACCCTGCTGCTCGAGTGCCGGATCGCCAAGAACTCCTTCGCGCTGGCCATGCTCATCCCGTGGGCCGCGATCGAGCCCGTCGAGGATGCGATCTCAGGCCGCGACTCCAGCCAACACGACGAGGTCCTGAGCACCTCGCCGATGCAGAAGGCGATGTCCGACGTGCCGGTCACGCTCCGCGCCGAGGTGGCCTCGATCGACCTCGAGGTGTCAGAGATCCTTTCCCTGGTTCCAGGAAGCATCGTCAAGTTTGGCGTTCCCGCCGATGACGGGGTCATGCTCTACGCCGAGAACGTGAAGCTGGCCCGCGCGCAGCCCGGCTCGCACGGGCCGCGGCGCGCGGTCCAGATCTGCGGGCCGGAGGGCACGGGCTGATGAGCAGCAGCGACCTGACGCCGCGTGACGCGCTTTTGCGTCTGGGTGCCTCCACCGCCGAGGCCATCGCCCAGGTGCTCGAGATGTTCGCGCCCGGCACCATCGAGCGCGGCGAGGTCAGCGTGATGGGCGAGGGCCAATCGCCGTTCAACGGAATCGCCCCCGGCTCGGTCGCGGCCAGCGTGTCCTATGTCGACGGCGTGACCGGGGCCAACATCTTTATCCTCACCGCGGCCGGCGTGCGCAACATGGCCCAGGCGATGGGCATGCCCGCGCCCGAGGAGGGCGACTCCGACGAGTTGTCCGAGCTCGAGCTCTCCGCCGTCGGCGAGGCCTCCAACCAGATGATGGCCGCGGCGGCCTCCGCGATCGGCGTCGTGCTGGGGCAGGAGATCGAGATCTCGGTCCCCGACATCCGCGTCGTCGACAACCCGGACGCCGCGGTCGAGATCTACGGCTCGTCGCCCCACGCCACATCCACCACCTTCCTCATCGCCGGCGAGTCGTGCCGGCTGATCCAGCTCGTGCCTCGGGCCTTCGTCGTGCGCATGGCCCGTGCCCTGGACGAGATGGAGGGCGAGAGCATCGACGACGATGCCGCTTCGGCCGCCGACAGTTCCGCCACCGGCACTGCCCGGAGCGTGGCTCTGGTGGAGGCGCTGAGCGGTATCAAGGTGCGCGTGTGGGCCGAGCTGGGCCGCACGCAGCTCGGCCTGTCGCGGGCGCTTGGCCTGCCGTTGGGCTCGGTGGTCGAGCTCGACCACGCCGCCGACGCCGCCGTGGACCTGTACGTCAACGGCCTGCGCTTCGCGCAAGGCCACCTCATCGTCACCGATGACGGAGAGTGGGCATTCCAGTGCGACACCGTGGGCGGCCGGGCGGTCCCCGACATGTCGTCGCGCGAGTTGCCCGCCGTGGAGATCCTCGAGGACGTGTCCGAGACGGCGTTCGACGACGCGCCCGACGTGGTGCCCGTCGACGAGGCGCTGGCGATCGTCGAGGACGACGAGGTCGTGGAGCCGGCCGAGGCCGATGTGGCCGGTGACGCGCCCGAGGCCGATCTGGCCCCCGAGGCCGATGAGGCCCCGCCCCTCGTCGACCCTGAAGCTGTCACGGCCGCGGAGACCCCCGCGGACCCCACTGAGGCGGCGGAGGCGGAGAACCCCGCTGACAGCACCGCCGCACCCCCCACCCCCAACGATGAAGAAGGAGACTGAGACTGATGGCCCGTGTACTCGTAGTCGACGACGCCGCTTTCATGCGTAAGGTCGTGAGCGACGCGCTCGCCTCCGGTGGCCATGAAGTGATCGGCGAGGCAGGAAACGGAAACGAGGCTGTCGCCCGTTTCCAGGAGCTCAAGCCCGAGCTGACAATGCTGGACATCACCATGCCGGAGAAGACCGGCCTGGAGGCGCTGGCCGAGATCATGACGCTCGACCCCGGCGCCCGCGTGCTGATGTGCTCCGCGCTCGGCCAGGAGTCCAAGGTCATCGAGTCGATCAAGCTCGGCGCCAAGGACTTCGTCGTCAAGCCGTTCCAGCCCGAGCGCCTGCTCGAGGCTGTCGGCAAGGCGCTCGCCTAAGCCTCCCCCAGCTCCCCGCCGCCATTCGCGGCGGGGACGCACGCCGGGCCCAAAAATCCGGCATCCGGCCTAAAGGCCCCGCCCCAATCAGCCGACAAAGAGGGTGACTCTTCCCTCGGAGTCTTCCCTCGATGCGGTTCTCCACGTTGACACGTGGCGCCGGCTTGATCGGCGCCCTCACGCTCTCGTACGCCCAGATGGCGCAGGCCGCCACTGGTGCGACCGGAGAGCAGACCCCCCTACACCTGTCCACCTCAGGCGCGGCGCACGCCGCCTCGGCCGGCAGCAGCGGATCGGGGATCGTGCGGACGATCATCGCGCTGATCGTGGTGATCGGGATCATCTTCGCGATCTCGAAGATCCTCAAGGCTGTCAAGGGCCGCGATGCGGTCCGCGCCAGCGGTAACGGCCTGGAGCAGATCGCCACGCTGCCAATCGCGAACGGCAAGTCGGTCTCGCTGCTGCGCTCGGGCACGGACATCATCCTGCTCGGCGTCGCCGACCACGGCGTGACGGCGATCAAGACCTACACCGAGGACGAGGCCATCGCCGCCGGGATCGACCTCCCGGAGGACGACGACGCCTACGACCCCACCGAGAAGCCACTGGACCGGATTGTCAACGGCCTGCGCCGGCTGACCGTTCGCGACTGACGCCCGATGAAGATCGACTCCTCCAACGCGCTCCAGATCCTGCTGTTGATGGGCGGGCTCTCGCTGATCCCGGCGATCCTGTTCACCGTCACCGGCTTCACCCGGATCCTCATCGTCCTGGGCTTCATTCGCTCGGCGATCGGCACCAACACCACCCCGCCCAACCAGGTGCTGGTGGGCATCGCGCTGTTCCTCACGCTGTTCGTGATGTCGCCGACGATCAGCGCCATCAAGAAGGACGCCTGGGAGCCGCTGCAGCACCACCAGATCTCGACGGCGACGGCGATCAAGCGAGGCGAGGAGCCGCTGCGCGAGTTCATGTTCCGCCAGACGCGCAACCAGGACATCACGCTGTTCGTGAGCATGGCGCGCATCAAGACGCCGCAGACGCGGGCCCAGGTCCCCACCTACGTCCTGATCCCCGCCTTCATCATGTCCGAGCTCAAGACATCGTTCGAGATCGGGTTCTTGATCTTCCTCCCGTTCCTGATCATCGACCTGATCATCTCCTCGACATTGATGAGCGTCGGCATGGTGATGCTGCCGCCGAGCTTCATCTCCCTGCCCTTCAAGATCCTGCTGTTCATCTTGGTGGACGGCTGGGACGTCATCACGCACTCGCTCGTCGCGAGCTTCCACTAACGCCCCGACCAGGACCTCGCCGCCATGAATCAGGACACCGTCGTCAGCCTTGCCACGCAGGCCATGAAGCTGGCCATCGAGATCGCCGGACCGATGATGCTCGTCGGTCTGGTCATCGGGCTGGTGGTGTCCGTCTTCCAGGCCGTGACCTCCATCCAGGAGCAGAGCCTCAGCTTCATCCCCAAGATCGTCGGCCTGGCCGCGCTGATCGTGATCCTCGGCCCGTGGATGCTCGACCAGCTGGTCACCTACGCGACGAACCTTTACACGTCGATCCCCTCGCTCATCTCGTAGATGAGCCAGCTGACCCTCAACACGCTGCTGACACAGATCGGCAGCGACAAGGTCACTGGGTTCTTCCTGGTCCTGGCTCGGGTCAGCCCCCTCTTCGTCCTGGCGCCCCTGTTCTCGTCCAAGATGGTGCCGGCGCGCGTCAAGGGCATCGTGGCCGTCGGTATCTCGATCGGCCTCACCCCGCTCGCCGTCCACGGCCAGACCATCCCCACCGACCCGATGGCGGTCGCCGGGATGGTCGTGGTCCAGGTGCTGGTGGGCCTGGCCTTCGCCTTCGCCGTCGGCATGGTGCTTACCGCCATCGAGGCGGCCGGCGCGCTCACCGACATGGTGGCCGGGTTCTCCTACGGGTCCGTGGTGGATCCGGTGAACGGCAACCAGGGCGGAACCATGACCAACCTCTACAGCCTCGTCGGCCTGGCCATGTTCATCGCCATCGGCGGCGACGCCTGGACGCTGCGCGGCCTGCAGAAGACCTTCGACCTGGTGCCGCTGACCAAGGCCCCGCAGATCGCCAGCCTCACCTCCGGCGTCGAGCAGGCCTTCGCCACCATCTTCGTCTCCGCGGTGGAGGTGTGCGCACCGGTCATCCTGGCCCTGCTGATCACGGACGTGGCCTTCGGCATGATCGCCAAGGTCGTCCCCCAGGTGAACATCTTCGGGGTCGGCTTCCCCATGAAGGTGGGCGTGGCCATGCTCGTCGTCGCCGCCTCGCTCCCCTTCCTCGGGTCGTTCATGAGCGACCAGATCTCCACCGCCGTGTTCGGAATCCTGCACTTCATCTAGCGCCATGGCCAACGACGACAAGACAGAAAAGCCAACCGGCAAACGCAAGAGCGAAGCGCGCAAGAAGGGCCAGGTCGCCAAGAGCACCGAGATCAACGGCGCGCTCGTCCTGGTGGCCGGGCTGATCGCGATCTCGATGCAGGGGCCGTCAGTGGTCAATGCGATGGCCGGGGCGATGCGCGCGATGTTCGGGATGGTGTCGCGCCCCAACGAGGTGTCCTCGGCCGCGGGCCTACACGGAATCGTCAGCCTGATGCTCCACACGATGGAGACCACCGCGCTGCCGATCGGCGTTCTCTGCATGGCCGGGGGCGTCCTGGCCAACGTCGCCCAGGTGGGCTTCCGCCCGACCCCCTACCTGCTCAAGCCGAACTTCTCCAAGCTCAACCCGATGCAGGGCGCCAAGCAGATCTTCGGCAAGCGCGTCGCCTTCGAACTGGGCAAGGTCCTGGCCAAGGTGGCCATCGTCGGCGGCGCCGCCGCGATGAGCCTCATCCCGCTCATCACCCATCTCGGCGCGAGCATGGGCACCACGCCGATGGGGCTGGGCATCCTGCTCAACGACGGCGCGCACTCGATCATCGAGCGGGTCGTCATCGTCTACCTGCTGATCGCCGTCGTCGACCTCATCCACCAGCGCCGCACGCACTCCAAGGGGATGAAGATGTCCAAGCAGGAGGTCAAGGACGAGGGCCGCCAGACCGACCTTCCCCCCGAGATCAAGGGGGCCATCCGCCGCCGCCAGATGATGGCGGCGCGGGCCCGGATGATGGCCGCGATCCCCAGCGCAGACGTGGTCGTCACCAACCCGACCCACTACGCCGTCGCGCTCAAGTACGACGGCGGCCTGCCCGCCCCCATCGTGGTGGCCAAGGGCAAGAACCTGGTGGCCGCGCAGATCCGGCGGATCGCCACTGAAAACAACGTTCCCATCGTGCCCGATCCGCCGTTGGCGAGGTCACTGCACGCGATGGTCCAGATCGACCGGATGATCCCGGCCGAGCTGTTTGCCGCCGTGGCGCAGGTGCTGGCATTCGTCTACAAGATGGCTGGTCGAAGGAGGATCGCCGCATGAATGAGCAATCGGTACGCAGACTGCTCAAGCACACCGACCTGATCGCGGCGATCGGCGTCGTGCTCCTGGTCTCGATGCTCGTGATCCCGCTCCCGGCGGCACTGCTGGACCTCATGATCACCTGCAACATCTCGGGCGCCCTGGCGATCGTGGTGGCGACGATGTACATCAACAAGGCGCTGGAGTTCTCCGCCTTCCCGACGTTGCTGCTGCTGACCACGATGTTCCGGCTGGCGATCAATGTCTCGGTGACCCGCCTGGTGCTCACCACCGGCAACGCCGGCTCGGTGGTTGCGTCCTTCGGTCAGTTTGTCGTCGGCGGCAACGTGGTGGTCGGTCTGGTCATCTTCATGATCCTCATCGTCATCCAGTTCGTGGTCGTCACCAACGGTGCCGGCCGCGTCGCCGAGGTGTCGGCCCGCTTCACCCTGGACGCCATGCCCGGTAAGCAGATGGCGATCGACGCCGACCTCAACGCCGGGCTGATCACCGACCAGGAGGCCCG
>DASXCN010000297.1:0-13092 GCA_036491155.1 Solirubrobacteraceae bacterium
ACCTCGATCTGGTCCTCGTACTCCTTGAGCTTCTCCATGTCGATCTCGGGCTCGGGGGCGTCGCGCATCTCCCCCGTCTCCGGGTCGACCGTCGGCTGCTGGTCCGTGCTGGCCTCGATCAGCAGCTGCTCCTCGAGCTCCGGCGGGATCTTCAGCTCCCACACGATGAAGTCGGCGCTGTCGCGGTCCATCTCCACCTTGGCGTAGGGGGCCGAGCCGGGCGTCTTCTTGTAGGCCGACAGGAGCGCGTCTTCCAGCGCCTCCATCAGCTTCTCATGGGAAATGTTCTTTTCCGCTGCGAGGCCTCGTACGGCCTCGACGATCTCCTTGGACATGAATCAGTCTCCGGGTACGAGGTTGGAGCGGACGATCTGCTCGTACGGGATCGTGAGGACCCCGTCACCGGCGGCAATCGTGACGTCGCTGTCGGAAGCGCCGACCAGCTCGCCTGTCAGCTGCTTGAGGGTGGGTGGGGTTCTACTCCCCTCGCGCAGCCGCACGCGGGCGCGGCGGCCAAGGAAACGCGTGTAGTGCTGAGGCTTGGTCAGCGGGCGGTCCTGACCGGGCGACGAGACCTCCAGCGCATACTGCTGCCGGTACTCGTTCAGGTGGCTTGTGACCCGCTCGCAGAGAGCCAGGCTCACGCCGTCGGGGTGGTCGATGAACAGGCGCAGAGTTGGGCCTGCGACCTCCGCCAGCAGCACCTCGACCTCGGGCTCGACGCCGGCAATTCTGGCTTCGATCTCGGTCTGTAGGGCACTCACGGTTTCCTCCATAAATCTCATAAAAAAAGCGGGCGAGCGCCCACTTTCAAAAACGGCACCGGGAACGCCCGGCCGGAAAGCTGTGCCCTCAGGTTAGCACCGCTTGGGTGCATTGGTGAACGCCTGCGGGTCGCGCTCAGGCGCCCGACTGCTCGGCCGCGCGGGCCCTGGCGCGATCCCGGTAGACGCGGTAGTCGCGCCGCCCGGGCTGGAGGCATGCGGCCAGTACGAGGGGCTTGCGGGCCTCGTCGTGGCGGCCAAGCAGCTGCAGGCAACGGCCCAGGCAGAACTGCGCGTAATCGTTGGTGGGGGCGCGGTCGATGACCGCTCGGAACTCGTCGGCGGCCTCCTCGTAGTGCTGGGTGTGGAAGAGGGCGCGCCCCAGCGCCTCGCGCACCGACGTCTTGTCGGGGGCTAGGTCGCGCGCATGCGCGAGCGGGATGGCCGCCTGGTGATGATGGCCGGCCTCCAGGAGCGCGATCCCGCGCTGGTACAGGTCATAGAGCTCTTCCACGTCTACGAGTCTAGTGTCCTGAGTCCCAAATTCGGTGGCAGCCTCGCGGCGTCTGGACACGAATTTCGCACTCAGAACACCAGGACCCGTGGCTGGCCCGGCACAGCGTTTTTGGG
Source organism: Solirubrobacteraceae bacterium (assembly GCA_036491155.1). Classification (GTDB taxonomy): domain Bacteria; phylum Actinomycetota; class Thermoleophilia; order Solirubrobacterales; family Solirubrobacteraceae; genus Palsa-465. The sequence goes on from DASXCN010000297.1 coordinate 1,395, forward strand.
CTCACAGCCGAGGCGGCAGAGCCCACAGCGCGCGGATGCGCCCGATGAACCCCAGCCCCCGGCCCAACTCGCGGCGCAGCGCCCGCCGCTGGGCGGCGTTGGGCATCGTGGCGTTGCCGCCGTAGCGCGAGAGCCGCAGCGTACGCACGTAGGCCTCGGCGTCGGGAGAGCCGTGCAGCCGGCGCTCGAGCCCCGCGAGGGTGATCCCCTCCTGGAGGGGCCGCCCGGTCCGGGCCAGCGCCCGTTCGAGCTCGGCCAGCAGATCGCTGCGGGCGATGTGGTCGCCGGCGAGGCGGCGCACCAGCCAGGCCACCAGCGCGAGGAGGCCGAGCCCCAGCGCGATCAGCCACCACAGGTTCGTACCCCCGCCGCTGCCGTGGTGTCCCTTGGTTGCCGCCGTGGTGGCGGCGGCGCCTCGCCGTCCCAGGGCCGCGTCACTGCCGCTGCCGGCGTTGGGCTGGGGCTTGAGGATGGGCTCGATCCCCGAGCCACCGCGCGCCGGCGCGCTCGTCGGGGTGGGGTCGAAGCGCACCCACCCGTAGTTGGGGAACCAGGCCTCGACCCAGGCATGGGCGTCGATGTCGGCGACCACCCAGCGGCCGCTGCGCTTGTCGTAGGTCCCCGAGGTGAAGCCGGCGGCGACGCGGGCAGGGATCCCGCCCATGCGCAGCAGCATCGCCATCGCACCCGAGAACTGCTGGCAGTAGCCCTCCTTGTCGTTGGACAGGAAGCTCGCCAGCGGGTACTGGTGCCTGGGCGGCGACTGGGTGTAGGAGAAGCCGTGCGCCTGAGTGAGGTAGTTGCGCACGCTCATCACGAACGCGTACGGCGTCTTGGCCTGGGCGGCGAGCCGACCGGCCAGCGCATAGGCGTGGGCGTAGGGCGAGACGCCGATCTCGGTGCGCGCGATGGCGCTGTCGGGCACCGCCCGGCCGCCGCGCCGCAGCCGCGTAGCGGCCGCGTTGGCAGGAGCAAGTACGCCGCCCGGCACCGATGGGGCGGCGCCGCTGTGGAACACAGGGAAGAGGACGGGCACCGCGCCGGCGGCGATCCCGGGCGCGGCGACAGGCACATCCAGGGTGAGGTAGTTGGTGAGCAGGCTCGCCGGATAACCGCGACCGGCGGTGGCCAGCTGACGGGGCGAGGGGTCCGGGGAGTAAACCGACACCGAGTAGCTGGTCCCCGGTCCCAGCGGCGCGCCCGACTGCCAGGTCCCGGCGTCGGCGCCCTGCGCGAGACCTCCGTTCAGGGTCAACGTGGGCTGGCTGGCGTAGCCCGCCGCGATGACGTCGGGAGTATTCATGCCGACGATCGAGACGTGGATCGTGTGCGTCCAGCGAGCGAGGGCGTCACCGCTAGGTTGCGGCAGGGCGGGTTGGGGTGGCGCGCCCGCGACCCAACTGGTGCCGTTGAAGGTGTCGAGGTCCTCGGCCTTCCAGTAGTCGCCGTGGGCCCGGGTCGCGGTCACCGTGAACACCTCGTGGCCGCTCTGAGGCCAGCGCAGCGGCCCGTAGGTCTGGTTCCAGTCAAACGTGTCCACGTGCACGGGTACGGCCGTGCCCGCCCACGCCCGGTAGTCCACCCATGGCGAGTGCTGGTCGATGCGCGGCGCGGCGATGGCCCCGCCCACCCCGGCAAGCGCGATGATGCCGATGGCCGAGGCGGCCGCGCCGGCGCGCACCCGCTCGCCCCACATGAACGCCGCCAGCAGGGCGAACAGCAGCAGCCCCTGCAGATAGGGCAGCTGGGGCCTGATCAACGTCGAGGGCACGACCGCCAGCGCGATGAGCGGCAGCGCGGCCGCCGCGCGGCGCCCGTCGCCCAGGCGCGACCCGCCGGCGAAGGCCAGCACCGCGGCGGCGTCGAGCACCAGTACGGCCGCCCCCATCACGATCACCATGCGCACGTCGGCGCTGGTGCCCAGATACGGGACGAGCGTATTGGGCAGGAGGTTGAGGCCGTGCTCGATCCGGTCCGCGGTGCGGGCGATGCTCATGTGCTTGAGCCAATGCCAACGCAGGCCGCACACCGGGAAGGCCAGCAGCAGGATGACCACCGACGCCCCGCCGGCGGCCAGCCGGTTGTAGCGCGCGATCAGCGGCACGGCGCCGGCCAGGGCCGCCGCGAGCGCCAGCACGCCGACGAGCCGCCAGCCCGGCCCGGGGCGCATCAGCGTGGCCCAGCGCACCAGCCCGTAGCCCGCCAGCGCGCTGAACGTGGCCAAGCGCAGCCACGGCCGTTCGGCGTACGCGGCGCGCGGCTGGGCCTCCGTGCGCGGACGGCGAAGACGCTCGCCGACCGACCCGAGGCTGGATGCCCCTGCGCTCACGCGACCATGTCCTCCGGGCGAGTGCGCTGGTGCTGCCGGCCGGCACCGAGCACGAATCCCTGGCAGCCCGACACCGTGAGGGTCGGCCGCGCGGCGGTGCGCACGCCGCGGGGGTGGCCGCCGACGAGCTCGGCCTCGGGGACCACGAGCACGGTGCGCCCGCCGCCGGGGGCGCCGAGGATCGCGGCGAGGCGCTCAACCGGCGATGCCGCCACGTAGAGCATCGCCCCAGCGCGTGCCGCCATCGACCCCAGGACCGGCGGGCGGCTCCCGCTCCCGCCCTCGACGAGAGCGAGGCGCGCGTAGGCGGCAGGCCAGCTGATCAGCTCGCGGTCGACCATCGTCGGGCGCTGCTCGCCGGGCAGGAGCAGTCCACACCCTCCGGCGGCGCTGAACTCCAGCACCAGCGATGCCGCCGCACGCACGGCGGCGTCGATCAACTCGATCTCGCCACGGCCGGCCAATGACGGCGTCCGCACGTCGAGCACGACGAGCGGGCGCGCGTCGCCATCGGCCTGAAGCCGGCGCTCGATCAGCCCCGCCCCCCGGGCCACCGCCGGCCAGTGGATGCGGCTGGCGGGGGTGCCCTCGCGGTACGGGCGCAGGCCGTCCAAGTCCACGGCGGCCATCGCTTCAGACCCGGCATGGCCGTCGGGCAGGCGCAGGCGGCGGCTCTGGCCCGAGCCCAGCCACTGCACCCGCTCGGTGCGCGGGAGCACCAGCACCTGCTGGCTGCCGGCCCGGCTGACCGCGTCGGCGCGCGCGAGGTCCAGCGGGTCGCGGACGGTGAGCGCCGGAGGCGGCAGGCGGTGCAGCCCGCGACGGGCGAACCGGGAGCTGACCCGCACGCGGGTGGTGCGATCCCCTCTCATCGCCGACAGCTCGCTGGTCAGCTCGAACCTCGACCCGGTGAACGGGTCGACGACCTCAGCACCGGGCAGCCCCAGCAGGCCGCGCCGGACCTCGATCTCCGCCTCCACCGGCTCATCCTCGATCACCCGCTCAGCGGGGAGACGACGCTCGGTGGCTGCGCCCCGGGCCGCGAGCCACACCCACGCCGGGGTGCCCGCGCCGAGCACGATCAGCCCGACCGCGGGGACAAACAGCGGTGCCGCGTCGAAGATGAATGACACCAGGCACAGCACCACGCCGCAGGCGGCGACCACGGCGGCTCGCTTGGCGAGGAGCCGTGGTGTCGCCATCGCCTGCACGCTGATCCCTACAGGGCTCTCGTGGAGCCGACGGCGTCGAGGATCACGTCGCGCGCCGCCGCGCGCGGGGTCTCGGGCGCCAGCACCAGCCGGTGGGCGAGCACCGGGACGGCGAGGGCCTGGACGTCATCGGGCAGGGCATGGTCTCGCCCGCTCAGCATGGCGTTGGCCTTGGCCGCGCGCAGCAGCAGGAGCCCGGCGCGTGGGCTGGCGCCCAGGTCGACACGGGAGTCCTCGCGGGTGCGCCACAGCAGACGCACGATGTAGTCCCGCAACGGGGCCGTGGCCCGGACCCGGCCGGCGGCGTCCTGCGCGGCGAGCACCTCGGCGGCGGTCACCACCGGGCGCAGCGTCATCACCTGGTCACCGGCCTCGTGCTGGGCCAGCATCGCGGCCTCGGCCGAGCGGTCCGGGTAGCCCATCGAGAGGCGCACCATGAAGCGGTCGACCTGGGCCTCGGGCAGCGGGTAGGTGCCCTCGTACTCGATCGGGTTCTGCGTGGCCAGCACCAGGAAGGGCCGCGCCAACTCGTGGGTGTGCACGTCAACGGTCACGCGGCGCTCCGCCATGCACTCCAGCAGGCCCGACTGGGTCTTGGGCGAGGCGCGGTTGATCTCGTCTACCAATACGACGTTGGCGAACACCGGCCCGGGGCGGAACTCGAAGCGCTGCTCGCGCTGCAGGTAGACGTTGGTGCCGACCACGTCGGCCGGGAGGAGGTCCGAGGTGCACTGGATGCGCGCGAACTGGCAGTCGATGGATCGGGCCAGCGCGCGCGCGAGCGCCGTCTTGCCGACGCCGGGATAGTCCTCGACCAGCGCGTGCCCCTCGGCCACCAGCGCCACGAGCAGATGGCGCAGGGTCTCGGGGCGGACCTGCACCGCCTTGTTGATGTTCGCCGTCAGCGCCCGCCCCACGGCGGCGGACGCCTCAGACTCCTGCGGTGCGAGCGGGGTCGGCTCTGATGGCTCGATCGTCTGACTCCTTGGTTCGCAGCTTCTCCACTTCATCGAGGACGCCGTCGGCGATCTGGTCCTTCCGTGTCCTACGCAGCAGATGCTGCGAGCCGTCCCTGGCCAGGATCGTCACCTCGTTGTCGGGCGCATCAAAACCGATGCCCGGCTGCGAGATGTCGTTGACCACGATCGCGTCGAGCCGCTTGCGCCGGAGCTTGTCGCGGGCGTACTCCACGGCGCCATCCCCGTGCTCGGCGGCGAACCCCACCAGGACCTGGCCGGGGTGGCGTCGCCCCGACAGGGCGCTCAGCACGTCGTCGGTGGGTTCGAGCTCGAGGTGGCGTGGGTGCGCGGGATCGGTTTTCTTGAGCTTGTGGGCGGCGGGGTCGCGCGGGCGGAAGTCCGCGACCGCGGCGGCCATGAGCAGCACATCGGTGGCGTCGAAGCGCTCGTCGCAGGCGGCCTTCAGCTCGGCCGCCGTCTCGACGGGGACGATGTGGACACCGGGGGGCGCGGACAGGGCGACGTTGGCGGCCACCACCGTGACCTCGGCGCCGCGGCGCGCGGCGCGCTCGGCCAGCGCGAAGCCCATCCGTCCGCTGGAGCGGTTGCCGACGTAGCGCACGCTGTCGATCGGCTCCCGTGTCCCGCCGGCGGTGACCAGCACGCGCACGCCCAACCAACCCCCGCCCAGCGGGCGGGCGGCCTCGGCCAGGCGCGCCTCGACGGCGTCCAGCAGCTCGGCGGGCTCCGACATGCGGCCCGCGCCCTGCTCACCATGCGAGGCGAGATCGCCGGTGCCCGGGCCGACGATGGTCACGCCGCGGTCGGCCAGCAGCGCGAGGTTGGCCTGCACCGCGGGGTGCAGGTACATGCGGTCGTTCATCGCCGGCGCGACCAGCACCGGAACCCCACCGACGCCGGCGGCGGCGAGCGCCGCGGTGGTGACGAGGTTGTCGGCGTGCCCGTGGGCGAGCTTGGCGATGGTGTTCGCGCTCGCCGGCGCGATGAGGTACAGGTCAGCGTTCTCGACCAGCGCCAGATGGCTGATCGGCGCACGGTCGAGCGCGGGCTCGCCGGGATAGGCGCCGCGCAGCGGGTCGTCCTGAAACTCGCTGGTGAGCACCGGCGCACCGGTGATGCCGGCGAACGACGCCGTTCCGACGAAGCGGGTGCTCGTCTCGGTCTGGATGACGCGGACGGCGTGCCCGGCCTTGATCGCCAGCCGCACCGTCTCCAGCGCCTTGTAGGCCGCGATCCCGCCGGTCACTCCGAACAGCAGCCGCGCCACCCTCTCTACCGCCTCCCTGTTCTCAGCCGAGTGCTTCCTACACCCGCGGGGTCGCTAACGGTAGTGGTACTTGAGCTTGCCCTGCGCTACTTCTTCCAGGGCGATCGTCAGGTAGTTCTTGGACCGGGTGTCGACCATCGGCGGCGGGAACTCGTCGAAGGTCCCCTCGCCGAGGTTGTGGTAGTACGAGTTGATCTGGCGCGCTCGCTTGGCGGCCACGAGCACGCTGGCGTAGTCGGAGTCGACGTGGTCCAGGAGCTTGTCGATACGGGGTGAGATCAAGGTTGGCCCTTTGCTGGTTGGTTACTGACCAAGGTTAGCGGGAGATGTGCAAAGCCCTGCAAGGGTCTCCCTTCAAGCGCCCGCCTCGCCGCGCACGATGTCCACCAGCTCGTCGAGCGCGTCCTCGAGCCGGTCGTTGACGACGACGTGGCTGAACTCCGATTGGGCCTCGAGCTCGCCCTCCGCGGTCTGCAGCCGGGCGTCAACCTGGTCGGAGGTGTCGGTGCCGCGGCCCACCAGTCGGGCTCGCAGCGCCTCCCGGCTGGGCGGGGCGATGAAGACCTGCAGCGCCTCGGGCATCGAATCACGGACCTGGCGGGCGCCCTGGACCTCGATCTCCAGCACCACGGGCTCGCCGCGGCGCAGCCGGCCCTCGAGCTCTGAGCGCAACGTCCCGTAGCGCCGCCCGGAGTAGGTGGCGTGCTCGACGAACTCGCCGTCGGCGACGCGCTGCTCGAACTCCTCGGGGCTGAGGAAGTGGTAGTCGACGCCCTGGGTCTCGCCCGGCCGGGGTGCGCGGGTGGTGGCCGAGACCGACAGCCCGAGGCGGGGCACGCGCTCGAGCAGTCCGCGGATGAGCGTTCCCTTGCCGACGCCGGACGGACCGGTGATCACGAAGACTCTGGCCACCGGCGCAGAGGAGACGAGATCAGCGGCGGCGCAGGAGCGCTACGAGCTCGCCGCGCTGGCGCTCGGAGAGGCCGCCGAGGGTCTTGCTCGGCGAGATCCGGCACTGCGACAGGATCTTGTTGACCTTCACGCGGCCGTACTTGGGCACCGCCAGGAGCAGGTCGAACACCTTGGCCGTCTGTACGTAGTCCGGCGGGTCGAGCAGGAGCTCGTGAATGGGGGCGCGACCCGCCTTCAGATCGCGCTTGAGCTGCGCGCGCCGGCTCCGGATATCGTTGGCCCGCTGCAGGGCCTCCATGCGCTGCACTAGTGAACGCTCGGGCGCGGCGACCTGCTTGGGGAACGATTCACTGACCGGCGGCATGGGCGGCGACTATACATCTTGGGCCGGGTCGATCAAGGCCAAACCCCCCAATTCGACTCAAGCTCAGCTTGAGGTTCAGCATTGTCGAGCCTAGTTTCGGATTTCAGGTTGGTTTGCAGGGGCTTTTGGCGGCTTTTATCACGTGGGTTGCGACGGTATCAGCGCCCGCTCAGGCCCCGCCCGGAATGGTGGGGCGTGTCCCCCGCGAGCGCTAACTCAGAGGCGATCCGCGCGCCCGCCGACGGGTCGCGGAAGCTCTCGGTGCCGACCGCGACAAGCGTGGCCCCGGCCGCGATCAGCTCGCGGGCGTGGCGACCGTGAGTCACCCCGCCCATCCCGATGACCGGAATGTCCACCACCGCGCTCACCGCGTGCACCTGAGCCAGCGCGATCGCCCGCGCCGCCGGGCCCGAGACTCCACCGGTCCTCCCCCCCAGCCACGGCTCCCCCGTATCGGGGTGCATGGCCATGCCGCGGATCGTGTTGATGAGTGACACCGCGTCGGCGCCCTCGCGCTGCGCGGCGAGCGCCACCGCCGGCACGTCGGAGGCGTTGGGGGTGAGCTTGACGATCAGCGGCTTGGCGGTCAGCGGCCTCACCGCGTTCATCAGCCGCGCGATCTCGTCGGGGTCGGCGCCCATCACCGTGCCGGTCTCGACGTTGGGACAGGAGACATTGAGCTCGAGAGCGGCCACCTCGTCGCGCCGCGCGAACGCCGTGACCAGCGTCGCCACCTCGTCACGGCTGAAGCCCATCACGTTGACGATGAGCGGGACCGGGAGCCCGGCCAGTTCGGGGAGATCGTGGGCCAGGTAGCCCTCGAGGCCCTTGTTGGGCAGTCCGATGGAGTTCATCAGCCCGGCGGGAAGCTCCCACAGGCGCGGCGGCGGGTTGCCCTGGCGCGGGGCCAGCGTCACCGTCTTGGACACGAAGGCCGCGAAGGGGAACTGCGAGATGAGCGCGTCGCCGAAGGCGCGCCGCGCTGCGATGGCGTCAAAGGTCCCCGACGCGTTGATGACCGGATGGGCGAGCCCGATGCCGCAGAAGTCCACCACGGTCGTTGTCTGACCCGCGGCGCTCAATGGCCCGCCCCGGGGGTCAGCGCCGTCTCGAGTCGAGCCGCGTCGAGGACGGGGCCGTCGACGCACAACCTGACGTAGCCCTCGGTGGTCGCCACGACACAGCCAAAGCACGCGCCGTACCCGCACGCCATCCCGGACTCCAGCGCCAGCTGCGCGGGCACTTCGCGCTCGGCACACAGAGCGCGGACGGCCTCGAGCATGGGCGGCGGCCCGCAGGCGTAGACCTCGGCGTGGCCGTCGTGGTCCAGCGCGGCGGCCAGCAGCTCGGTGACGAGGCCGTGATGCCCGACGCTGCCGTCGTCGGTGGCCACCACCGCGCCGGCCAGCAGCCCCGCGCCGGGGGCGTGCTCAGCGTCGCGGAATCCGAGCAGGACGCGCGCCTCGCCCAGCTGGTCCTGCCAGATAGCCAGCGGGGCGATCCCCACCCCGCCGCCCACGAGCAGCGGCCGGCGGCCCTCGCGCGGGCGCGCGAACCCGATCCCCAGCGGACCGAGCGCCAGCACATCGTCGCCGGCACCGAGCTCGCACAGACGCTCCGTGCCGGGTCCGACGTCCTCGATGAGGAACGCCAGCTCGTGGCCGTGGGCGGGGGCGCGCAGCACGCTGAAGGCACGCGGGAGGTAGGGCCGCTCGTCGGCGCCTCCCCCCCACCGCTCAGCCGCACGAAGCATGTAGAACTGACCCGCGGCCGGCCGCGGCCCCCCCGGATCGGCGCAGCGCAGCACGATGTAGGCGCCGTGGCGCTCGGCGGCGACGACGCGGGTGGCGCGCGCGCCGAACGGCGCCAGCACGCGGTCGCTGACGGCGGCGGTCACGGGGAGACGGAGACGCCGGGGAATCTCGTCCCATCAACCCTTGTCGGACCGCCCCGGTGCAGCTCCTGGAGCGAGACCACCTCGGGCTCGCCGCGCTGTGCGGCGATGATCGCCCGGGCCGCGGCCAGGCCGCCGGCCATCGTGGTGATGCAGGGGATGCCGCGCTTGACCGCGGCCGAGCGGATCTCGTACCCATCCGAGCGCGCGCGGGTGCCGGTGGGCGTGTTGATCACGAGGTCCACGGCACCGCGCTCGATCCAGTCCACGACGTTGTCGGGGCCCTCGTTGATCTTGTTGATCTGGGAGGCGGGGATGCCCATGCGCCGCAGCGACTGAGCGGTGCCACGGGTGGCGATGATCTCGAAGCCGAGGTCGTGCAGGATGCTGGCGATCCCGATGGCCGCGGGCTTGTCGCCGTCGGCGACGGTGAGAAAGACGGTGCCCTGATTGGGCAGCTTGGCGCCCGCTGCCGCCTGCGCCTTGGCGAACGCCGTCGGGAAGTCGGCGGCGATGCCCATCACCTCGCCGGTGGAGCGCATCTCGGGGCCCAGCAGCGAGTCGGCGCCGGCGAAACGGCTGAAGGGCAGCACCGCCTCCTTGACGCACACGTGCCCGCAGATCGCCTTCGCCGGCAGGCCGAGATCGGCGATCTTCTCGCCGAGCAGGATCCGGCAGGCGAGCTTGGCCAGCGGTTGGCCGGTGGCCTTGGAGACGAATGGCACCGTGCGCGAGGCGCGCGGGTTGGCCTCGATGACGAAGAGCCGGTCGTCGCCGCGGATGGCGAACTGCACGTTGAGCAGCCCGACGACGCCAAGCGCCTTGGCGATCCCCGTCGTCTGCTCGCGGATGCGGTCGAGCATCTCCCCGCCCAGAGTGTGGGGCGGCAGCACGCAGGCCGAGTCGCCGGAGTGGATCCCCGCCTCCTCGACGTGCTGCATGATGCCGGCGATCCAAACCGCCTCCCCGTCGCACAGGGCGTCGACGTCGACCTCGATCGAGTCCTCCAGGAAGCGGTCGAGGTAGATGGTGGGGTGGGTGGGGTCCCGGTCGGCCCCGACGCGCAGCAGGTAATCGCGCAGGCCGTCGACGTCGTAGACGATCTCCATGGCGCGGCCGCCCAGGACGTAGCTGGGGCGCACGAGCAGGGGGAAGCCGACACCGGGCGCGGCCGCCAGGGCCTCCTCGGCACTGGCCGCCGCCGCGTAGGGCGGCGCGCTGTAGCCCAGGCGATCGAGCAGCGCCCCGAAGCGGGAGCGATCCTCGGCCAGGTCGATGGCGTCGATGCTCGTTCCCAGGATCGTGACCCCGGCGGCCTCCAGGCCGGCAGCGAGCTTGAGCGGGGTCTGGCCGCCGAACTGGACCACCACGCCCTCGGGTCCCTCGATGTCGCAGACCGCCAGTACGTCCTCGAGGGTGAGCGGCTCGAAGTACAGCCGGTCTGAGGTGTCGTAGTCGGTGGAGACGGTCTCGGGGTTGCAATTGACCATCACCGCATCCCGTCCGGTCTCGCGCACGGTCTGGGCGGCGTGCACGCAGCAGTAGTCGAACTCGATCCCCTGGCCGATGCGGTTGGGCCCGGAGCCGAGGATGACGACGCTGGGGCGGTCACCGCGGCGGACCTCGTGGCTGGGGAGACCATCCCCGCCCGCCCCCGCGCGCTCCCACCCCGAGTAGTAGTAGGGCGTCTGGGCAGCGAACTCCGCCGCGCACGTATCGACGGCCTTGTAGGTGCGCTCGCCGGCGAACGGATAGGCGCCCGTGCCATCCCAATCGGCCACCAGCTCGCCGAGCTCGCGCAGGAACCACGGATCGATCGAAGTCCGGCGCTGGAGCTCCTCGACCGGCACTCCGCGACGCAGCGCCTCGAGCAGGTGGTCATAGCGCTCGGCGCCCGGCATCTCCAGCAGCGTGAGCAGCGCCTCGTCGTCGGCGGGCGACACGGCCCGGGTGTCGAGCTCGCGAGAGCGCAGCGCCTTGGCGAAGGCCTGCTTGAACGTCCGCCCCAGGGCCATGGCCTCGCCCACGGACTTCATGTGCGTGGTCAGGTCCGCCTCGGCGCCGGGGAACTTCTCAAAAGCGAAGCGCGGCCACTTGACGACGCAGTAGTCGATGGCGGGCTCGAAGCTCGCCGGGGTGGCGCGGGTGATGTCGTTGGGGATCTCCTGCAGCGTGTAACCGACGGCAAGCCGGGCCGCGATCTTGGCGATGGGAAAGCCGGTGGCCTTGGAGGCCAGCGCGCTGGAGCGCGATACGCGCGGGTTCATCTCGATGACGACGATCTCGTCGGTGGCCGGGTTGACCGCGAACTGCACGTTGGAGCCCCCGGTCTCCACCCCCACCGCGCGGATGACGGCGATGGCCTGGTCGCGCAGCGCCTGGTACTGCTTGTCGGTGAGGGTCTGCTGGGGCGCGACGCAGACGCTGTCGCCGGTGTGGACCCCCATCGGGTCCAGGTTCTCGATCGAGCACACGATGACGACGTTGTCGGTGTGGTCGCGCATGACCTCGAGCTCGAACTCGCCCCAGCCCAGCACCGACTCCTCCAGCAGCACCTGCCCGATGGGGGACGCGGCCAGGCCGCCGCCGACGATCCGTGCGATGTCGGCCTCGGTGCGCACCACCCCTCCCCCGGTCCCGCCCAGCGTGAACGCGGGCCGCACGATGAAGGGCAGTCCGAGCTCCGCCAGCGCGTCGCGGGCGTCCTGCAAGGAATGGGCGATGACGGACTTAGGGACGCG
>DASXCN010000298.1:0-2614 GCA_036491155.1 Solirubrobacteraceae bacterium
GCCCCGACCTTTTCAAGGTAGTCGGGCATGCCGTCAGCTCCCTCCCAGCCGGTCGCGCAGCCGCATCAGCCCGCGGCTGACCCGCTTGCGCACCACCATCTCCGAGCAGCTCAGCTCAGAGGCGATGTCGCTGTAGCTGCGTTCGTGTACGACGCGCGAGAGCACCGCGCGCCGCTCGTCGTCGGGCAGTTCGTTGACCAGGGCGGCCAGCGGGCCCTTGCCATCGTCGGCGACCGCGGCGACGCGCTCGAGGTCGGCATCCTCCAGGGCCAGGGGCTCGAAGCCCAGCCGCTTTCTCGCCTTGGCCTCGACGCGGCCGCGGCGCAGGCTCATCAGCAGCTTGTTGCGCGCGATCCCGATCACCCACGGCGTCGCGGTGATGCCATGATCGAGGTACCGATGCGCGGTGAGGAGCACGTCGGCGAAAACCTCGGCGGCGAGATCGGCGGCCAGCTCAGGGTCGCGTGTCTCACGCATGAGGTACGCCAGCGTGACGGGAAGGTGCCGGCGATAGAACACCGTGAACGCCTCGGCGTCGCCCGAGGTGATGGCCCCGAGGAGTTCGTCGTCGGTCGCGTGCGTCAGATCCATCACGTCAGCCACCACGCTTGGTCATTGCCCGGCGGGAGGGGCTTGTGACCGGATGGCGCGCTGTGCCGCGGTCGTCGGTCACGACACGTAGGAGATGAACTCCATGAGGCTGCCGTCGGGGTCCCGGAAGTAGACGCTCTGGCCCGCCCCTCGGGCGCCGTGGCGGGTGACCGGCCCCTCTTCGATCTCGACCCCCCATTCGCGTAGGTGGGCCACGGCGGCGTCGATGGGCCCGTCCCATGCAAAGCACAGGTCGCTGTTGCCGGGCGCCACCGGCACGCGCGCCACCGGGCCGCCCTGCACGCCCGGTCCGTGGACGTTGAGCTGCTCGGAGCCGAAGCGGTAGGCCCAGGTGTGGTTGCCGCGGTCGACGAGCTCTGCGCCCAGCACGTCTCGATAGAAGGCGTTGGAGCGCTGCCAGTCGCTGACATGGATGACGCAGTGGTCGAGCTTGGTGCCAAGTCCGGCCATCGCCATACGCTAACGGGCCCAGGGGCCGCGGGTCGCTACCGTCGTTGCACGTCGCTCTCATCCCGAGGGCACCCCCGCCCCCCGCATGCTTCCCGCCCACGACCGCCGCGAGTTGGCCGCGATCTTCGGCGGCGGGATCGTCGGGGCGCTCGCCCGGACGGGCCTGACGCAGGCATTCCCCGACAGCGCGCATTCGTGGCCCTGGGCGATCTTCGCCGTCAACGTCGTCGGCGCCTTTCTGCTGGGGTACTTCGTCACGCGGCTGGCCGAGCGCCTGCCCACCTCCGCCTACAAGCGGCCGTTCCTGGGCACCGGGGTGTGCGGCGCGCTGACGACGTTCTCGACCATGCAGCTGCAGCTCTACGAGATGGCGCGTGCGCACGAGTGGGGGTTGGCGGCCGGCTACGCGACGGCGACGGTCCTGGCCGGCTTCGCCGCGATCGCCCTGGCCACCGCGATCGTCCGGCGCGTGCGGGTGGTGGCATGACGGTCGGTACCTGGCTGCTGGTGGCCGTTCTCGGCGGCACCGGCTCGATCGCGCGGTTTCTCGTCGACGGGCTGGTCGGGGAGCGGGCGGGCAGCGGTTGGCTGGGTGCAGGACGCTTCCCGTGGGGGACGTTCGTGGTCAACATCTCGGGCGCGGCGTTGTTGGGCGGCGTCTCGGGCGCGGCGCTGACCGGCAACGCGCTCCTGGTGGCCGGGACGGCGACGCTCGGTTCCTACACCACGTTCTCGACGTGGATGCTGGAGAGCCATCGCCTCGGCCAGGATGACCAGCTCCTGATCGCACTGGCCAACCTGCTGGGATCGCTGGTCGTGGGCTTTGGCGCGGTGGCCGCCGGCCATGCGCTGGGGGCGGCGCTGTGAACGAGGACTGCCTCAAGCTCACCGGCTACTTCGCGGAGCGCGACCGGTCCGGCGCACAGTTCCTGGGCGACGCGCTGCTCGGTATCTGCGAGCGCCACGGCCTGGCCACCAGCATCCTGCTGCGCGGCGCGGAGGGCTTCGGGCGCCACCAGGTGCTGCAGACCGACCGGCTCCTCAGCCTCTCCGACGACCTGCCGATGGTGCTGGTGGGCGTGGACGAGCGCTCACGGATCGAGGCGGCGCTGCCCGAGATCGGCGCGGCGGCCGAGCACGGGCTGCTCACGCTGGAGCGGGCCCGGTTGCTCAGCGGACGCGTGGGGCCCGTGGCCCTGCCCGAAGAACTGCACGAGGCGACGAAGCTGACCATCTACTGCGGTCGCTACGAACGGGTGGGGCGCCGCCCCGCTTTCGTGGCCATCGTCGATGCCCTTCGCCGCCATGGCCTGCTCAGCGCCACCGTCCTGCTGGGGGTGGACGGGACCGCCCACGGCGTCCGGGAGCGAGCCCGCTTCTTCGGCGCCAACGCCCAGGTGCCGCTGATGATCATCGCCGTCGGGCCGGGGGCCGAGCTCAGCCCGGTCCTGCCCGAGGTGGCCGGGCTGCTGGATCGCCCCCTGTTGACCCTGGAGCGAGTGCGCATCTGCAAGGTCGACGGCGAGCGCCTGGCCCAACCCCATGCCGCGCC
>DASXCN010000299.1:0-3570 GCA_036491155.1 Solirubrobacteraceae bacterium
GGCTCCGCGCGTGCGGCATCGACCGCGAGTACCGTAAGGGGACCAAACCATCTGATCACGCGCCGCTGCTGCTGGACCTCGCCGGGGCGGGACATCGATGAGACCGACTCAGCGCTTCTTCACCAACGTTTACGCGGTCACGCGATCATTCAGGCCATGGCGCGCGTACTGGTAGTCGACGACGAGCCTGCCGTGAGGCGGGCGCTGGAGCGCGCCCTGCGCCTGGAGAACCATGACGTGACCCTCGCCGAGGACGGCGAGCAGGCCCTCGACGTCCTCGCGGGCGGTTCCACCGACGCGGTCATCCTGGACATTCTCATGCCCAGGCTCGACGGCCTCGAGGTGTGCCGCCGCCTGCGCAAGGCCGGCGACCGCACCCCGGTGCTCATGCTCACTGCGCGTGATGCGATTGACGACCGCGTCGAGGGCCTGGACGTCGGCGCCGACGACTATCTGGTCAAGCCGTTCGCCCTGCGCGAGCTCCAGGCCCGGCTGCGGGCGCTGTTGCGCCGCTCCGGGGACGGCACCGCCGACGGCGAGCCGCTGCGCTACGGCGACCTCGTCCTCGACCCCGTCGCCCACGAGGTCCACCGGGGCGACCGCCTCATCGAGCTCTCACGCACCGAGTTCCTGCTGCTCGAGCTGTTCATGCGCCACCCGCGCCAGGTGCTGACGCGGACGACGATCTTCGAGAACGTCTGGGGCTACGACTTCGGCCCCACCTCCAACGCGCTCGGCGTCTACATGGGCTACCTGCGGCGCAAGACCGAGGCCGGCGGCGAGTCCCGGCTGCTGCACACGGTGCGCGGGATCGGATACGTGCTGCGCGATTGAGCGCCGGATGACACTGCGCAAGCGCCTGTCCCTGATTGCTGCTGCATCTGTCGGAATCGCCGTCCTCCTCGCCGTCGCGGGCTGCTACATCGTCGTGCGCCATCAGCTGCGCAGCCAGGTAGATGGGTCGCTGTGGGCGCAGGAGCAAGAGGTCAGGCTGACCAGCCAGGTCGGGTACGCGCCGCCGGGGATCCCCGCCAGCGCCGGTGGGCCCGCGCAGTACGTGCAGTACGTCTACGCGAACGGGTACCGCCATACCGCTACCGGCAGCCTCGCGCTCCCCGTCAACGCCCACATCCTCCGCTTGGCCAACCAGCGGGGTTCGACGTTCATCTCCGACGTGTCGGTCGGCGACAACCACCTGCGCATGCTGACCATGCCCGTGGTCGTCAACGGCCAGGTCCCGGCAGCCCTCGAGCTCGCCCGCCCACTCAACAGCGCTGACAACATCCTCTCGGACCTGCGGCTCGTGCTCACGCTGCTGTTGCTCGGCGGCGTCGTGCTGGCGGGGGTGTTGGGCCGGATGGCCTCACGCCGCGTGCTGGCGCCCCTGGCCGAAGTGGCCGACGTCGCCCAGGAGATCGGCGAGACCGATGACCTCACCAAGCGCCTGCACGTCCACGCCGACGATGAGGTGGGCCAGTTGGCCACGAACTTCAACCACATGCTCGACCGCCTCGAGACCTCACGTGAGGCCCTGGACGAGTCCGTGCGCGCCCAGCGCCAGCTGGTCGCCGACGCCTCGCATGAGCTGCGCACCCCGGTGACGAGCCTGCGCACGAACATCGAGGTCCTGCTCGAGGAGGTGCAGCTCGACCCCGAGGACCGCCGCCGCCTGCTCGCCGACGTGGTGGAGCAATCAGAGGAGCTGACCGCGCTCGTCGGAGACCTGATCGAGCTCGCCCGCGGCGACCAGCCCGGCCCCGAGACCGACGATGTCCGTCTCGACGGCGTCGCCGCCGAGTCCCTGACGCGCGCCCGACGCAACGCCCCCGGTATCCGCTTCGACGCCACCCTCGTCCCCACCATCGTCGACGGGGTCCCCGAGCGCCTGGCCCGTGCCGTGAACAACCTCCTCGACAACGCGGCGCGCCACTCTCCGCCGGGCGGCACCGTGGAGGTCCAGGTGGGGCCCAACGGCGTCGAGGTTCGCGATCACGGCACCGGCGTCGACCCCCAGGACCTCCCCTACGTCTTTGACCGCTTCTTCCGCGGCACCAACTCGCGCGGCCGCCAGGGGAGTGGGCTGGGCCTGTCGATCGTGCGTCAGGTCGCCGAGCAGCACGGCGGCAGCGCGTCGGTGACCAACGCCGTCGACGGCGGCGCGATCTTCACCCTGCACCTGCCCGGCGTCCCGGCAGAGGATCTGGACGGCAGCGGCGAATCGGTGCTGTCCAGCCAGCCGGCGGCACCCACCGCGCCGGTCGAGAGCCGCTGAGCGACGATCACGGCGCCGGCGGCCGCGCGTGCATCCGGGCCACCCGCGCCTGCCGCGCGACGAGAAAGCGCCTGCGCAGCCACCAGAACAGGCCGCCGAAGATCGGCACCACCACCAGCACCAGCAGCGCTCGTTGGCTGGGCTTGAAGGTCAGCACGATGCCGGCCTCGACCGCCACCGAGGGGATCGCAGCCAGCAACGAGGCGTGGGAGCGGTAGCCGCTGAAGTGCTCCCGCGCGGTGATCTCGATGACGCCCAGCGCGCACACGATCAGCCCGACGATCAGCGCCGGGCCGCCGTGCTGGATGAACCCGATCACCGCCGCGATGAGGCCGAGCAGGATGGCCAGCTCGGAGATCGGCAGGCCGCCGAACGGTCCCTCGGGCCGCTCGCCCTCGCGCCCCAGCACCCGCCCGCCGCGCTTGACCTCCTGCGCGGTCTGGGCCTGGCGCTCGGCGCGCGCGTCGCGGCGCGTGGAGACCACCGCGCGCGGAGCGCTGTCCCGGCTGCGCCGCTTACGCGACTTGGTGGGCTTCCGCTGAGCCAAGGCCGCTGAGGATAATGTCGGGGATGGTCCGCCGTGTCGCCACCCTGCTCGCCGCCGCGATCCTGGTGGCAGCGCTGGTTCCGGTGTCCGCCCTCGGCGACGGGGATCCGGCCAGCGACGTCCTGCTGGGCGAGAACGTCTACTACCCGTACTCGCCCCCGGTCCCCCGCAAGGTCCAGAACACGCTGAACGCCGAGACGGCGGCGGCCAAGAAGGCGGGGCTGCCCATCAAGGTGGCCCTCGTCGCGACGGCGGTGGACCTCGGCGTGATCCCCGAGTTGTTCGGCCAGCCCCAGAACTACGCGAAGTTCCTGGACAAGGAGATCAGCTTCCAGGGACCGCAGCCGCTTCTCGTGGTCATGCCCGCGGGCTATGGGGTCCAGGGCATGAGCGCCAAGGCCGCGGCCGCCATCAAGGGTCTCGCGCCCCCCGCAGGCAAGACCAGCACCGCGCTGGCCCAGGCCGCCGTCACGGCCGTGGCCAAGATCGCCGCCGCCGACGGCCACCCGATCAAGGGCGTCGCCGGGGTCTCGAGCGGCGGGTCGGGCGGCGGCGGATCCACCGCCCCGCTGCTCATCGGGCTGATCGTGGCCGCCGTGCTCGTCGCCGTCGCGCTGATCCTGCTGCGCCGGCGCCAGGGGGCGGCCAGCACCGCCGGCTGACCCGCGACCTCGGCGGCTCTCCCGTTTTTTCTGGGGAAGGGGTTTCGGCGCTGGGGCCCCGGCGTCGCCGCCATCGCACCACCCGGGTC
>DASXCN010000300.1:0-1557 GCA_036491155.1 Solirubrobacteraceae bacterium
AAGGGCCCGCAGTGCATGAGCACCGGCTGGCCCTCGAGGGTCTGGACCAGGTTGGGCTTGATCGCGTCCTTGAGCAGCACCGTCATCGCGCCCGCGGCGCCGAGGTCCTCGGCGGTGATGGCCTTGGCGCCATCGTAGGAGTAGGCGGCGGTGATCCTGGAGATGCGCTTGCGCAGGTCCTGCAGGTCGCGGGCGACGGCCATGATCGCCATGACCTCCGAGGCCGCTGTGATGTCAAAGCCGGTCTCGCGCGGGTAGCCGTTGGCCCGGCCGCCGAGGCCGACCGCGATATTGCGCAGCGCCCGGTCGTTCATGTCCACCGCGCGCCGCCAGCCGATGCGCAGGGCATCGATCTTGTGCGGGTTGCCGTGCAGGATCGAGGCGTCGATCATCGCCGCCAGCAGGTTGTTGGCCGCCGTGATGGCGTGGATGTCCCCGGTGAAGTGCAGGTTGAGGTCCTCCATCGGGACCACCTGGGTCAGCCCGCCCCCGGCGGCGCCGCCCTTGATCCCGAACACTGGGCCCAGCGAGGCCTCGCGCAGGCACGCCACGGGGTTCTTGCCGATGACGCCGAGGCCCTGGGTGAGGCCGACCAGCGTGGTCGTCTTGCCCTCCCCGGCCTTGGTCGGGGTCATGCCGGTGACGCAGATCAGCTTGCCGTCGGGGCGGTCAGCCAGGCGCTCGCGCACCGACAGGGCGATCTTGGCCTTGTAGCGACCGTAGGGCTCGATCTCGTCGGGCTCCAGCCCTGCCTCGGAAGCGACCG
Source organism: Solirubrobacteraceae bacterium (assembly GCA_036491155.1). Taxonomy (GTDB): domain Bacteria; phylum Actinomycetota; class Thermoleophilia; order Solirubrobacterales; family Solirubrobacteraceae; genus Palsa-465. Next base: position 767 of record DASXCN010000300.1, read on the forward strand.
ACTCGATGGGCTGGAGTACGGCATCCTGGGCGATCTCAAGGCTTGACTTCATGGGCTTTCTCCCTCGTTGAGTCTCAGTGGCTGACGGCGGCGGCGGCGAGCTCGGAGACGAGCTTGTCCTCGTAGAAGCGCTCCAGGGCGAACGGCTGAATCAGTTCCGGCTGCTTGCCGGTGGCCACCAGCTCGGCGAGCGTCTTGCCGACGATGGGGGCGGCTTTGAACCCGTAGGTCCCCCACCCGGCCGACACGTGGAAGTTGTCCACCTCGGTCTTGCCGAGGATAGGGCTGTAGTCGGGGCTGAGGTCGCACAGGCCCGCCCAGCTGCGCAGCAGGCGCGCCCGCTCGAGCTGGGGGAACAGCTCCATCGCGTGGCGGCAGACGTCCTGCAGGAAGTTGAGCGTGCCGTTCATGCGGTACGTCGTCCACGGCTCGATCTCAGCTCCCATGAGGAACTCGCCACGGTCGGTCTGCGACATGTAGACGTGCATCTGCGAGGACACGATCACCACGTCGAGCAGCGGCTTCATCGGCTCAGTCACGCACGCCTGCAGGATGTGGGTGGTGATCGGCATCGCCACCCCGGCCATGTCGGAGATGAGCGTGCTCCACCCGGCGGTGCAGTTGAGCACCTGGCCGGCGTTGATCGTGCCCCGGTTGGTCTTGACCTTGGTGACCTTGCCGTTCGAGCGCTCCATCCCCAGCACCTCGGTGTTCTGGTGGATCTCGGCGCCGCCGGCGTCGGCGGAGCGGGCCAGCCCCCACACCACCGCGTCGTGGCGGATGATGCCGCC
>DASXCN010000301.1:0-9449 GCA_036491155.1 Solirubrobacteraceae bacterium
GGAACGTCGAGGTGTCCGGGAGACCGCCGGCCAGCGAGATCACGTCCTCGCGCTCGGTCAGCGCCATGAGGTCGCGCATCGCCGACGAGCGCATGACCTTCGTCCGCTGCGCGAACAGCGCCGCGTAGCGCTGGATGTCCCGAGCAGACGACCTGCGGCGCGGTGCGGTGTGGTCCGGATCCCGCACTGGCGGATGCGGATCCCGCCCACCCGAGACGGCGTCCGGGTCGCGTTCCAGCCCGCCCGGGCTCACGCTTCCGTCTCGTCTATCGTCACCACGGTCACGGTACAGCACGGTGCACCTCGTCTTCGACATCTTCCAGGGGATCGGCATCGCCGCGGCGGTGGGGATACGGCCGTTCCTCCCGGCGCTCGCCGTGGGCGCGCTGGGCGCCGCCGACGCTCAGATCGACTTCTCGCACACCTCGTACTCTTTCCTGGAGCAGGCGCCATTCCTGCTGGTGATGGTCATCGGCGTGGTCCTGCTGGGGGTCACTGAGCGCCAGTCCACCCGCGAGCTGCTCTCCGGGCGGGCCGTCGTGTTGACCCTGGCCGCGATCAGCCTTGTCATCGGCGCGCTGTTCTTCGCCGGCGCCCTGGCCCAGGACCACCACGCGGTGTGGCCGGGCTTGATCGCCGGCGCCATCTGCGCCGGGGTGGGCCTGATGGCCACGCGCCCGCTGCTGGACCGCGTCCGGTCGCGCCTGGACGAGCAGACGGCCGCGATGCTGCCGCTGTTCTCGGAGTCGGGCGCGCTGTTGGCGGCGGTGCTCACGGTGCTCCTGCCCCCGGTGGGGGTGGTGGTGCTGGCGCTGCTGCTGTGGCTGCTCTTCGCCGGGCGGGGCCGGGCCGAGCAGAAGTACGCGGGCCTACGAATCCTCAGATAGCCGCACGGTGGCCGCCGCGCCCAAGAAGCTCGTGCTCGTCGTCGTCGACGCGATGAAGCCGGCGATGCTGGAACGCGTCATCGCCTCGGGGCATGCGCCGGCGATGGCGCGCATATCCGAGGAGGGCGTCTACGTCGGCGACTGTGTGGCCGCCTTCCCCTCGGTGACCCCGGTGTGCGCGGCCACCATCACCACCGGCGTCGGCCCCGACCGCCACATGATCCCCAGCATGAACTGGTACCACCGGGAGGAGAGCCGCTACGTCGAGTACGGCTCGAGCTTCTCGGCCTCGCGGCAGTTCGGCGTGCTGCGCTCGCTCACCGACACCGTGTACCGCATGAACGCTGAGCACCTCTCCCACGACGTGGAGACGGTCTTCGAGTCACTCGACGACGCGCAGGTGCGCACCGCCGGCACCACCTACCTCATCTACCGGGGCCGCCACGAGCACGAGGTGGCCAACGAGTCGGCGCTGGCGCGGATCGCGACCTCCACCTTCTTCCGGCGCACCATCGAGGGCCCGCAGGAGCTGTTCTACGCCGACCTGTACGCCTCGCGGCGGACCGGCTGCCGCGGCCAGCTGGGGCTGCCCGGCGCGCGTGACCAGCACACCGGCTGCGTCGGCTCCTACCTGGTGGAGAACGACCTCTTCGACTTCCTGCTCTATTCGCTGCCCGACAACGACGCCTACTCGCACCGCAACGGCCCGCACGCCCAGGTGACCTCGCTGGCGGCGGCCGACCGGCAGATCGAACGGCTCATGCACGCCGCGGGCGGGCCCGACGAGTTCCTGGAGCAGTACGCCGTGATCATCTGCTCAGACCACTCACAGGCGCCGGTGGAGGAGCGCATCCGTCTCGACCTTGCCTTCGAGGACTTCGAGGTGGCGCGGCCCAGCGCGCGCGCTTCGGGCGGGGAGATAGCCCTCAGCCCCGCGCAGCGCTCGGCCATGATCTACGCCCTGGAGGAGGAGCAGGCGGCGGACACGTGCGCGCGGGCGCGCGAGGTGGCCGCCGGGCTGGAGGGCGTGGACCTTGTCATGTGGCGCCACGACGGCGAGGCGATCATCCGCGGCCGCCGCGGGGAGCTGCGCTTCACGCCCGGGGGCGACCTGTCCGACGTCCGGGGCGAGACCTGGAGCGTGGAGGGGGAGCTCGGCGTCCTGCGGGCCGAGATCCAGGACGGGAGGGTGCTCTCCACCGAGTACCCCGATGCCCTGGCGCGCGTCTGGTCAGCGCTGACCTGCCCCACGGCGGGCGACATCCTGCTGTCGGCGGCGCCGGGGTATGAGTTCGTGGATTGGGGGGGATCGGATCACGTGGGCGGGGGTTCGCATGGCTCCCTCCATCGCACGGACTCGCTGGGCGCCCTGTTGTGGTGCGGGACGGGACCGGATTCCAGAGCGGCTCAGGACCAGTGGTCCTTGCGCGACATCGCCCCGATGATCCGGGCACACTTCGGTGTGGACGGCCAGATCAACCGTTTACGATCCGACCCCGCTGGCGAGTAGTCCACCGAGAACGCTTACGGACTCTCAACAATTCCTGGCTACATTGACCCGATGCCCGAAGAGCTGACCACCGCCGTCGACCTGGAGTTCCGCCACCGCGTCCGGCACGGGGTGCGCAAGCCCCACAACTGGTTGCAGCTGACCCGATTTGCCGCCGTCGGCGCCAGCGGCTACGTCGTCAACCTCGTCGTGTTCGCCCTGTGCGTCCACCTCGCTCAGATCAACTACAAGCTCGCCGCCGTGGCCGCGTTCGCGGTCTCGGTGCTCAACAACTTCTGGTGGAACCGGCACTGGACGTTCCGCTCCCAGCGCGAGGCGCATCCCGTCGAGCAGGCAGTGAAGTTCTTCGCCATCTCGCTCGTCGCGTTCGGCTTCAGCTACGTCGTGCTCGTCTCCCTGGTCGATGGCGCCGGGTTCCCGAAGGTCGTGGCCCAGGCGATCTCGATCGTGGCCGCGACTCCTCTGTCCTTCGTGGGCCAGAAGCTGTGGAGCTTCAGGGCGTAGATCGTCAGGGCGCGGACCCCGGGTAGACCCGGGCCGGCTTCACCCACTGTGTTCGGCCACCAGCCCACCGGCGCGCGCGACTTGGTTCGGCTGGTCGCCCGCTCGGCTCTGCTGACGCTGCTGGTCCTCGCCGTGCCCGCCGCGGCGATGGCCGCCGGCACCAGCGGCACCGGTGTCACCGGCCTGCCCGGGCCGGCGGCGAGCACCGCCACCGCCACTGCCGCCCTCACCAAGACGGTCACCAAGACCGTCACCACCACGGTCGCGGCGTCGGGCTCGCCGGTGCTCGTCACCAACACCAACACGCCTCCCAGCGGCTACCGCCGCACCGCCGACCAGGTTCTGCGCAGGGCCTCCGCCGACCCGCGGGTGAAGGCCGAGCTGCGCAGGCACCCCAAGGCGATCGCGTACGAATACACCAAGGGGTTCCCCACCTGGCAGGTGAGCTGGTTCTCGGACACCAAGCCCCAGCGCGAGCTGCTCCAGGTCTACGTCGACGACAACACCGGCGCGGTCACCCAGGCGTGGACGGGCTTTCAGGTGGCGTGGACGATGGCGCGCGGCTATCCCGGCGCGTTCGGCCGCCGCGTCAACTCCTGGTACATCTGGATCCCGCTCCTTGTGCTCTTCGTGGCGCCGTTCATCCCGTGGCGACGCCGGCCGTCGCTGTGGCACCTGGACCTGCTGGCGCTGGCCAGCTTCTCGGTCTCCCTGGCCTTCTTCAACCACGCGAAGATCGGGTTGTCGGTCCCGCTGGTCTACCCCCCGCTCATCTACCTGCTGATCCGGCTGCTGCTGCTGGCCGGCGGGCGCGGCATTCCAAGGCGGCCGCTCAGCACCATCGTGCCCACACCGTGGTTGGCCATCGGCGCGGTGTTCCTCATGGCCTTCCGCATCGGGCTGAACATCCTGAACTCCAACGTGATCGACGTCGGCTACTCGGGTGTCATCGGCGCCGACAAGCTCATCCATAACGTCGCCCTGTACGGCCACTGGCCCCACGACAACATGTACGGCGACACCTACGGGCCCGTCAGCTACTTCCTCTACATCCCGTTCCGGCTCATCTTCGGCTGGAGCGGCAGCTGGGACTCGCTGCCCGCCGCCCACGGCGCGGCCATCTTCTTCGACGTGCTGTGCGTGGCCGGGCTCTTCCTGCTGGGACGCCGGCTGCGGGGCAACCGCCTGGGGGTGGTGCTGGCCTACCTGTGGGCGGCGTACCCGTTCACCCTGTACGCGCTGAACTCCAACACCAACGATGCGCTGGTGGGCGCCGCGCTCATCTTCGCGCTGCTGGCCATCCGGACCTCACCGGCGCGCGGGCTGATGGCCGGCCTGGCCGGGATGACCAAGTTCGCGCCCTTCGCCCTGGCCCCGCTGCTGCTGCGCGGGACCGAGGAACGGCTGCGCTGGCGCCACATCGTGGGCTTCGGCATCGCCTTCGCCATCGCATGCGTCGCGGTGATGATCCCGGTGCTGGCCAAGCACGACCTCTCGGCGTTCTGGCACGACTCGATCACCTACCAGTCAGATCGCACCACGCCGTTCTCGATCTGGGGGCTGTGGGGCGGGCTGGGGTGGGTCCAGAGCTTGCTGCAGGGCGCGGTGATCGCGCTCGCGCTCGGCGTGGCCTTCCTGCCCGCGCGCCGCACCCTCGTCGACGTCGCCGCCCTGGGCGCCGCCGTTCTGGTGGCGCTTCAGCTCACCCTCAACTACTGGCTGTACCCCTACATCGTGTGGTTCTTCCCGATGGCCCTGGTCGCGCTGGTGGCCAGCCACCCCGAGCACGAGCCCCCCGCCGCTCAGGTCTACGACGATGCGGCCGAGCCCGAGCACCCGCCGGTCCCCATCCACATCACCTCGTCCTAGCGTCCCGCCCCGCCGCAGCCCAGCGCTCAGCTGATCCCCTCGGCGGGCTCCAGCACCTGCCGGATCGCCACCGCCCGCCGCGGCTCCTCGCCCGTGGTGATCAGCACCGCATTGAGCCACGGGTCCTCGGTCGAGGTCTCAAAGCGGATGGGCATCTTGGTGGCCATCGCCTCGATCGCCTGCTCGCGCTTGACCCCGATCACGCCGCCCCGCGGCCCGGTCATGCCCACATCGGTGATGTAGGCGGTCCCGCCGGGGAGGATCCGCGCGTCAGCGGTGGGCACGTGGGTGTGGGTGCCGACCACCGCGGTGACGCGCCCGTCCAGGTGCCAGCCCATCCCCACCTTCTCGCTGGTGGCCTCGGCGTGCATGTCGACGAGGATGTGGTCGGCCTGGTCGCGCAGCGCGTGCACGGCGGCGTCGGCCTCGGCGAACGCCGGGCGCCCGGCATCGATGAACAGGTTGCCGGACAGCGAGATCACCCCCAGCGACACGCCGTCGCGCTGGACCACGCACCAACCGTGGCCGGGCTGGCTGCGCAGGAAGTTCGCCGGGCGCAGGATCTCCCGCCGCGCGTCGAGGTAGGCGTAGATCTCGCGCTGGCGGTAGGTGTGGTTGCCCAGGGTGATCACATCGACGCCTGCGGCGAACAGCTGGTCGGCGATCTTGGGGGTGATCCCGAGGCCCCCCGCGGCGTTCTCGCCGTTGACGACGACGAAGTCGGGCTCCAGGCGGTCGCGCAGTGCCGGGAGCATGCCCAGCAGCGTGCGTTTGCCGAGCCCTCCGACGAGATCACCGCAGAACAGGATGTTGATGGCTCGTGTCATTTAGATTCAGTGTTGACCCCCCGCGCCCTCATAATCACACGTATGCGTCGATGGGCCCGACTGCGCACAGCGGACCCGCAAGAGCCTGAGGGCGAGCCCGATCCCGAGGCGGTCGAGGCGGGCGGCCCGGTGGACGAGACCGAGGAGCACGACCTCGACTCTTCGCGGTCATCCGCAAGCGACGACTCCGAGCGATCACAGCCGGCACCACCGGCCGTCGCCCCGGTCGTCGTGCCCCGCTGGATCCAGCTCGTCGTCCTGCCGCTGGCCCTCTTGGGCCTCTGGGCGCTGGCCCGGGCCGCCGGCTCGATCCTGCTGGTCGTCATCGTCGCGGCGCTGGCGGCGCTCATCCTGGCCCCGATCGTCCGCCTGCTCGAGCGCGTGCTTCCGCGCGGCCTGGCCATCCTCATCGTCTACCTCGGCGGCTTCGCCGTGCTCGCCGGCATCGGCGTGCTCCTGGCCAGCCCCATCACGACGCAGATCACCCACTTCGAGCACAACGTCCCGGACATCGTCCGCCACGCCAACCATCAGCTCGACAACTTCCAGTCGTTCCTCAACAACCACGGGGTCAACGTCCACATCAAGCAGCAGGGTTCCAGCGCCCTGGACACGCTGCAGAAGGACGTACTCAAGCGCTCGGGCGACATCGTGTCCTTCTCCCGGGACCTGCTCTCCCAGGTCGTGACCGTGGGCTTCGACCTGGTGCTCATCCTCGTCCTGTCGATCTACCTGCTCATCTACGGCAACCAGATCGGCGACCTGGCGCGCCGCATCATGCCTCCGGGCGACGGCACGCCCGAGGACGACTACCCGCTGCTCGTCCAGCACGCGGTCTCGGGCTACGTTCGCGGCCAGCTCCTGTTCAGCCTGGTCATGGGCGGCAGCGCGGCGATCTGCCTGGAGATCCTCGGTCTCATCGGGGTCTTCCCCGCTGGGCGCGACTACGGGGTCTTCTTCGGCGCCTTCTACGGCTTGATGGAGTTCATCCCCTACATCGGCCCCATCGTCGGCCCGATCCCGGCGATCCTCGTCGCCCTGTTCGATAACCCGATCACCGCGGTGTGGCTGATCATCCTGTTCGTGGCCCTGCAGCAGCTCGAGGGCCACGTCGTGGCGCCCCAGGTGTTCCGGATCTCGCTGCGCATCAACCCGATCCTCATCATCCTGGCGCTGCTCATCGGCTTCAAGCTCTACGGGGTGGTGGGCGCTCTCGTGGCGCTGCCGGTGATCGCAGTCATCCGCCAGACCGTCGTCTACCTCCAGCGCCACCTCGTGCTCGAGCCGTGGGGGACGCGCGGCGTCGGGTTGGGGGTGATCTCGGGCAGCGAGCCCGACCGATGTCCGGACTGCGGCGCGCCCGCGGCAGGCGGGGACGCGTACTGCCGGGCCTGCGGGGCCTCGCTCGAGCCGCGCGTGACCACGCCCCGATGACCGTCGGGACGCCGGCCACCCCGCTCGTCGTCCGTGGCGTGACCAAGCGCTTCGGCGCCCGCGCCGCGCTGCAGTCGGTCACCTTCGAGCTGGCGGTGGGGGAGCTGGTCGGCGTCGTCGGGCCCAACGGAGCCGGGAAGACCACGCTGCTGTCGATCCTCGCGGGCGTTCTGGTCCCCGATGAGGGTGAGCTGACGATCGCGGGTCGCGAGGCCGGTTGGGTCCCTCAGCAGCCGGCGCTGTACTCCAAGCTCTCGGTGGCCGAGAACCTGCGCCTGTTCGCGCGGCTGGAGAAGCTGGCCGACCCCGAGGCGGCGGTGACGCGGATGCTGGCCCAGACCGATCTCGCCGACCGCTCCGACGAGGAGGTCGGCAAGCTCTCGGGCGGTAACCAACAGCGGGTCAACATCGCCATCGGCCTGCTGTCCGAGCCCGCGCTCCTGCTCCTCGACGAGCCCTCCGCATCGCTGGACCCCCGACAGCGCGAGCGTCTGTGGGAGTTCATCTCGGCGCTGGGAACGACCGTGGTCTTCTCCACCCACGACGTCGGCGAGGTCGAGCGCTACGCCACGCGCGTGCTGTTGCTGGCCGACGGCGAGCTGCTCTTCACCGGCACCCCCACCGAGCTCGAACAGGCGGTGGGCGGCGACCCCCGCGATCTCGAGGCGGCCCTGGTCAGCTTCCTGCACCAACACGGGCACTGATCGACGCGCGTGCGCTGGCTGCTCATCAAGGACCTGCAGATCCTGCGCCGCTCACCGCTGCTCGTCGGGCTGCTCATCGTCTATCCGATCGCGATCGCACTGATGATCGGGTTCGCTCTCTCCAGCCCGCCCGGCAAGCCCACCGTCGCCTTCTATAACCAGGTGCCCAAGAACCAGGGCACGATCAGCCTCGGTAGCCAGAAGATCGACGTGGCCAGCTATGCCTCGGACCTCCTCCGTTCGGTGCAGCCGATCAAGGTGCACTCCCGGGCGCAGGCCGTGGCCGCGGTGCGCGATGGACGGGCGCTGGCGGCGGTGGTCATCCCCGCGGACCTGCCCCAGCAGATCCAGAGCCTCATCACCCAGGGGGTCGGCAGCCCGACGGTCCAGCTCTATCTCAACGGCAAGAACCCGATCGAGCGCGAGTTCGTCAAGCAGGCGATCTCCTCGCGCGTGAACGCCGTCGAGCAGGCCGTCTCCAAGCAGGTCCTGCGCGTGGCCATCACCGACCTGCAGCAGGTGCTCAACGGCGGCAGCGTGCAGATCCTGGGCCAGACCGTCCGGCTGCTGGGTCTGCGCAACGCGCGCACCATCGTGCAGGGGACGCTGGCATCGCTGCCGGCTGACTCGTCGCTGCGCCCGGCCCTGAGCCAGGTCATCAGCTTCGCTGACCTCGCGATCCAGGGGCTGGCCTTCGCCAAGCCGGTCCTGGGCACGATCGGGACCCCGCTGACCGTGAACGAGACCCAGCTCGACGGGCGCACGACGCCCACCGACGCCTACGCGGCGGCGATCGCGGTGATCGTCTCGCTCATGTTCGTGACGATGCTGCTGGCGGCGGGGATGCTCGCCGTCGAGCGCACCGAGAACGCGTACCCGCGCCTGGTCCGCGGGCTGGTGACCCCCGGGCGGCTGCTCTCGGAGAAGGTCGTCCTATCGGCCGGATGCGCCACGCTGGTGACGCTGGCGATGGCCGCATTCGTGTCCCTGTTCGTGCACTTGGACTGGTCGCGCTTCGAGCTGTGGGTGCTGGCGCTGGGGCTGGGCAGCGTAGCCTTCGGCGCGCTGGGAGTGGCGATCGGCGCCATCGCCCGGGAGGTGAGCGCGGCCTCGCTCATGGCCTTCCTGGTCTCGCTGCCGATCGCGTTCGTCGCGCTGGTCCCGGCCACGGCCGTCTCGGGCGCGCTCAAGACGATCCTCGACGTCATCGCCTTCCTGTTCCCATTCAAGGCGGCGCTGCAGGCGGTGTCCAACGCCTTCAGCGGTACGTCACCGGGCATCGGGCTGCCGCTCGTGCATCTCCTGGTGTTGGCGGTGGTGTTCGGCGCCCTGGCCACGGTGAGCATGCGCCGGTTCGCCGCTCGCTAGATCCGTCGCCTATACGCGGGCGAACCTCCGGATCTCGGTGACTTGACACCGGGAATAGTGTTTCCGCCGCACGGCGCCCATCGGGGGTCGCCGGGGACCACCGGGGGTGACTGGTGAGTGCTATGTGGCGTCGTATGGTGTGGGGTGTCGCGGGCGCCTGTCTCGCCGTGGCGATGACCGGCGGTGTCGCCGCGGCCAAGGGACACCCGTTCTCGACGCCCGGCTACCACTGGAACCACAAGCTGCCCAAGGTCGCGCCGGTCATCCCGGGCAAGCTCATCAAGATCGGCGACGGCGTCGAGCCCCGCGTGCTCGTCGATGCCGCCGGCACCGGGCAGATCGCCTA
>DASXCN010000302.1:0-5827 GCA_036491155.1 Solirubrobacteraceae bacterium
CTACACCACCTCGTAGCGCTCCTCGCGCTGGGCCTCGCGCTCCTGTTCGCCCAGCATCTTCACGAACACCCACACCAGCGCGATCCCCATCACGATCGACTGCTCGAGCGCCATCAGCAGCCCCGCGATCGACTGATCCTCAGAGGGGGAGAGGCCCCAGTAGTGGGGGTGGTGCTCATAGAAGGGGTAGAAGGACGCGGGCGCGAAGGCCAGCACGATGCCCAGGCTCCCCACCAGCAGCTTGGTGGAGACCATGTAGGCCACCGGGCCCATGCCGCCGAGCCGGTGGCGGTTGCGGATCGGCGAGAGCAGATGCCACCAGTACAGCGTCCCCGCGACGGCGAAGCACAGGTGCTCGATTGCGTGGATCGCGGTGTGGCGCAGGGCGAGGTCGTACATCGCCGGGATGTGCCAGGCCCACATGAAGCCGGCGTAGGCCAGCACGGCGAACGCGGGGTGGGCCAGAACGCCGGCCCGGCGCTCGACTGTCCGGACGCGCCGGGTGACCGGCCGCAGCAGGACCTTGTTGAGGCCGAGGATGAGCAGGATGGGGGCGAAGTCCAGCAGCAGGATGTGCTGGACCATGTGCATGAGCAGCAGCTGGTCGCCGAGGCCGTCGATCGGTGAGACGAGCGCGGCCAGGATGACCAGCAGCCCCAGGGCGAAAAATGTCAGGCGCCCGTAGCCCGGTTTGTGCGCCGAGCCGGTGGCGCGCCCGCGCCTCCATCCCAGGACATAGAGCACCCCGAGCGCCGCCACCCCGATGAGGACCGACGGCTCGAACGTCCATGCGATGGTTGGAGCAACATTGCGCAGCAACGACCGACATTGTGACGCTCGACAAACGCCGGTTGCGGGAATAACGTTCCGGTGACATAGATCAACGCTTCAGTCGGGAGGTCGACGAATGCGGATCGAGGTCAAGGGCCGAAATCTCCACGTCTCCGACGACGTCAGAGAACACGTCGCCAAGCGCTTCGGGAAGATCTCCAAACAGGTCTCGGAGCTGGCGGACCTGGAGGTTGAGCTGTCCCAGGAGCGAAACCCGGCGAACCCCGACAGCAAGGTGGCCGAGGCCACTCTGCACCTCAAGGGGGTCACGCTGCGCGCCCGGGACGCCTCGGGCGACCTGATGCACTCCATCAATCTGTGCGCGGATGAGCTGGCCGTCCAGGTCAAGCGCCACCGCGACAAGCGGCGCAAGCGGCGCGAGTCGCGGGTCGCGACGAGCGAAGTCCTGCCTGGGGACGTATCGTCGGCGGCCTGATCGCGCCGGAGGGCGGGGCGGTCGGCCGGCATCTCCCTGATCGCCACGCCGGTCGCCGCCGCCCCCACGCGCTCCGGCCTCGGACTTCGTATTCACTTACGATCGCTGGGGACGCCCGCGCTACCCTAGCCGTATGTCCTTCCTGGACCGCGCGCTTCGCATGGGCGAGGCCAAGAAGTTCAAGAGCTATGAGCAGCGGGTCTCCCGGATCAACGCCTTCGAGGCGGAGCTGGAGCACAACACCGACGACGAGCTGAGGGAGACCGCCGACCACCTGCGTGAGCGGGCGCGTAACGGCGAACCGCTCGACGATCTCATCTACGAGTGCTTCGCGCTGGTCCGCGAGGCCGGCAAGCGCTCGATGGGCATGCGCCACTTCGACGTGCAGCTGATCGGCGGGATGGTGCTGCACGACGGCTGCATCGCCGAGATGAAGACCGGCGAGGGCAAGACGCTCACCGCGACCCTGGCGGTCGTGCTCAACTCGCTGCCGGGCGATGGCGTGCACGTCGTCACCGTCAACGACTACCTGGCCCGCCGCGACGCGCTGTGGATGAAGCCGATCTACGACATGCTGGGCGTCAGCGTCGGCGTGCTGCAGAACATGCAGCCGTTCGAGGAGAAGCACGCCGCCTACGCCGCCGACGTTACCTACGGCACCAACTCGGAGTTCGGCTTCGACTACCTGCGCGACAACATGGCCAAGAGCCTGGAGGAGAAATTCCAGCACGGCGGTCGCGAGAAGGACGAGGACGGCAAGACGCGCTACCACCGCTTCGCCATCGTCGACGAGGTCGACAACATCCTCATCGACGAGGCCCGCACCCCGCTGATCATCTCCGGCGCCCCCGAGCAGGCGGCCGACCTCTACGCCAAGTTCGCCCGGCTGGCCCCCAAGCTCACGGCCGGCAAGACCCCGGACGGTCTGGACCCGCGTTCGAAGAAGAGCTTCGTCGCCGACTTCGACTACGAGTTCGAGGAGAAGCACAAGACGGTCTCGATCACCGAGCAGGGGGTGGCCAAGGCCGAGCGCTTCATGGGCATCGACCACCTCTACCGGGCCGAGAACGGCCACCTGGTCAACCACCTGATCCAGTCCCTTCGCGCCGAGTCGCTCTACAAGCGTGGCGTCGAATACGAGGTCATCGATGGCGAGGTCAAGATCATCGACGAGTTCACCGGCCGCATCCTGGAGGGCCGGCGCTGGTCAGAGGGCCTGCACCAGGCCGTCGAGGCCAAGGAGGGCGTGCGCGTCCAGGAGGAAAACCAGACCCTGGCCACGATCACGCTGCAGAACTACTTCCGCATGTACGACAAGCTCTCCGGCATGACCGGGACGGCGCTCACCGAGGCGGCCGAGTTCATGAAGATCTATGAGCTCCCGGTCGTCCAGATCCCCACCAACCGCCCGATGGTCCGCAACGACCGCAACGACCAGGTCTACAAGACCAAGGACGGCAAGTGGTCAGCGGTCGTCCGGGAGATCGAGGCGCGCCACCAGGCCGGGCAGCCGGTGCTGGTGGGGACGATCGCGGTCGAGGTCTCAGAGCTTTTGTCCGATCAGCTGACCAAGCGTGGCATCAAGCACGCGGTGCTCAACGCCAAGCCCGAGCACGCCGCTCGCGAGGGCGAGATCGTCGCCGAGGCCGGCGCCCCGGGCACCGTCACGATCGCCACCAACATGGCCGGCCGGGGCGTGGACATCAAGCTGGGCGGCAACGCCGAGCACCTGGCCACCCTCGAGGTGGCCAAGCTGGGGCTGACGCCGGGGGAGCCCGACTACGACGAGCACTTCACCAAGGTGCTGCCGTCCATCGAGGAGCGCGTCGAGACGCAGCGCGGTCAGGTGATGGAGTCCGGCGGGCTGTTCATCCTCGGCACCGAGCGCCACGAGTCGCGGCGGATCGACAACCAGCTGCGCGGACGCTCCGGCCGCCAGGGCGACCCCGGCGAGTCGCGCTTCTTCCTCTCGGCCCAGGACGACCTGGTGCGCCTGTTCGCCGGCGAGCGGATCTACAAGATCCTCGACCGGCTGGGCTCGGTCGACGACGAGGGCAACGAGGAGCCGATCGAGGCCGGGATGCTCTCCAAGCAGATCGAGAAGGCCCAGCGCAAGGTCGAGGAGCAGCACTTCCTGCAGCGCAAGCACACCCTGGACTACGACGACGTGCTCAACCAGCAGCGCGAGGTGGTCTACACCTACCGCGACGAGGTATTGGAGGGCCGCGACATGAGCGCCGCCGCCCGCGAGGAGGTCGTCAACCTCATCGACCGCATCGTCGAGGAGTACACCGAGGGTGAGTTCGCGGACGACTGGGACATCGACGGGCTGGAGCGCCGCGTCGAGGAGATCTTCATCCCGTCCGACGACTTCGAGTTTCCCGAGCCGGGCCGGGCCGACCGCGAGGATCTCACCATGCGCCTTCGGGAGGAGGCGCTGGTCCACTACGACGCCCGCGAGGACGAGTTCGGCGAGGAGCTCATGCGCGGCGTGGAGCGCTACCTGCTGCTGGAGATCATCGACCAGCGCTGGCAGGAGCACCTCTACGACATGGATTACCTGCAGCACGGCATCGGGCTGCGCGGGCTGGCCCAGATGGACCCGCTGGTGGCCTACAAGAACGAGGCCTTCGACCTGTTCCAGGACCTCATGAACAGCATCTGGGCCGACTTCGCCCGCCTCATCTATCACGTCGAGGTCACCATCCACGACGCCAACGGCCAGCCGGTCGCGCCCCAGCAGCCGGCGCCGAGCCGCAGTGGGAGCTCGTCTTCCTCGTCGGCGACCGGGGGCGGCCGGGTCACCTATTCGGGCGGCAACAGCGAGGCCGGGGCGATGGCGATGGCCGCCGCCGCCGGTCCGGGCGAGGCCGAGTACGACGACGGCTCGGGGGCCGAGCCGGTGCAGCAGCGCATCGTCGACGAGTCCCAACAGCTGGGGCGCAACGACCCGTGCTGGTGCGGCTCGGGCAAGAAGTACAAGAAGTGCCACGGCGCCTGAGCGCACGCGGCGCAGCCTGAGCTCGCAGCGTCTACTGGGTCTGGTGGCGCACCCGGCTCGGCGTGATCACGAACTTCACGCGCACGTCGCCGGGCGCGTTGCCCCCGAACGTGTCCGAACCCGTGTACTTCTTGGCCAGGCGGTCGATATGGGCGTCGGCGTCGTCGTGGGTGCCGGCGGTGGTGCCCTGGATCTCCACGTACTCGTAGGGGTTGCCGTCGGGGTAGACGACCGCGGTGACGCGGGGGTCGCGCTCGAGGTTGGTGGGCCAGTGGCGGCCCTCGGCGCTGTTGATGGCCAGCTCACCGTCCTCCAGGCTGATCCACACCACCGCGGAGTGGATGGTGCCGTCGGCGTTGGCGGTCGAGATCACCGCACAGTTGGGGGCGCCCAGCAGAGCCTGGACGCCAGCATCGTTCAAGGAAGCCATGCGCGCCAACATACCTCGCGGGCGCCGCGGCACGCGGCGTTTGCCGCCAACAGCGCTGGGAAAGGATGACAACCATGGCCGCGCGACTCGAACTCCGAGGCAGCACCGAAGCCTCCTTCGATGAGATCCTCAGCCCCAACGCCCTGGAGTTCGTCTCAGAGCTCCACGCGGAGTTCGAGCGCCGCCGCCAGGAGTTGCTTGGTGCCCGTGAGGAGCGGCGGGCCCGCCTGGCGGAGGGGGAGATGCTCGACTTCCTGCCGGAGACCGAGGACATTCGCGCCGGCGACTGGACGGTGGCGCCCGTGCCCGAGGCACTTGCGCAGCGCTGGGTGGAGATCACCGGGCCCACCGACCGCAAGATGGTCATCAACGCGCTGAACTCTGGCGCCGACGGTTTCATGGCCGACTTCGAGGACGCCAACACCCCCACGTGGCACAACATGGTCCAGGGGCAGGTCAACGTCCGCGACGCGATCATGGGCACCATCACCTACGACGGCTCCGATGGGCGCCACTACGAGCTCGGCGACGACCCCGCGACGCTGCTGGTCCGGCCCCGCGGCTGGCATCTCGCGGAGCGCCATCTCCTGATCGACCGCGAGCCGATGTCCGGCTCGCTGTTCGACTTCGGGATGTTCTTCTTCAACTCCGGGCCGCCGCTGATCGGCTCGGGGCTGGCCCCGTTCCTGTACCTGCCCAAGATGGAGTCCCACCTGGAGGCCCGGCTGTGGAACGACGTGTTCTCCTACGCCGAGGACCGCGTGGGGATGGAGCGCGGCACGATCAAGGCCACGGTTCTGATCGAGACCCTCCCGGCCGCGTTCGAGATGGACGAGATCCTCTACGAGCTGCGCGACCACTCGGCCGGGCTGAACGCCGGCCGCTGGGACTACATCTTCTCGGCCATCAAGTGCTTCCCGGACCGCCGCGAGATGGTCCTGCCCGACCGCGGCGACGTGACGATGACCGTCCCCTTCATGCACGCCTACGCCGACCTGCTGGCCGCCACCTGCCACAAGCGCGGCGCCCACGCCATGGGCGGCATGGCCGCGCTCATCCCGTCCCGGCGCGACGAGGAGGCCAACGAGAAGGCCCTGGCCGGCGTGCGCGCCGACAAGGAGCGCGAGGT
>DASXCN010000303.1:0-2828 GCA_036491155.1 Solirubrobacteraceae bacterium
CCGACCGGCGCGTCTCCGGGCCTCGTGGGTGGGCCGCCGCCGCGCCTGCCGGCGCCGGGGCTCAGGTCGTGCCGCGATATGGTCGATGAGGGAGAGACGGCCGCCCGCTGGGCCCGGGCCGGCACCATCATCCATGCGACACGACGTCCTACCGATCTCGGAGCTGACCCCGCGCGACCTGTCGGCATGGCGCGAGCTGGCCGGCGATCCCGTCTCGCCCAATCCGTTCGCCGAGCCGGAGCTCGTCCTTCCCGCCACGCGTGCGTTGGATGAGGACGGCCTGCACGTCCTCGTGGTGCGCGACGGGGCGGAATGGCTGGCGGCGCTGCCGGTGCAGCGGGCGAGGTCGTGGCGCGGCGTGCCGGGCGCCGTTCTGGCCGGGTGGCGCCACCGCTACTCCTTTCTCGGCACGCCCCTGGTCCGCCCGGCCGCGCACGAGGAGGCGCTGGCGACGCTGGTGCGCGGGGCGATGCGCGCGAGCTCCGCGTTCTCGCTCGACTGGATCGACGCCGACGGCCCGCTGGCCGAGCCCCTCATGGCGGCGCTCGCCTCCGAGGCGCGCGTCGTCGTGCTGGAGCGCTTTGAGCGAGCGGCGCTCCATCGGCGCCCGCAGGATGACTACCTCCAACGCGCCCTGAGCGGGCGTCACCGCAGCGGGTACCGGCGCCGGCTCAAGAGCCTGGAGCGCGAGGTCGCCCCGGTGACTCTGCGCGACGACAGCGACGACCCCGATGCGCCGGCGCGGTTCATGGAGCTCGAGGCCTCGGGGTGGAAAGGGCAGACGGGCACGGCGATGGCCTGCGACCCCGCGCACGCCGCCTTCTTCACCGAGATGACGCACGGCTTCGCGGGCGCGGGGCGGCTGCGCATGCTCTCGCTGCTGTGCGGGGAGCGGCCGATCGCGATGCTGTGCGATCTCGTCGCCTGTGACACCACCTTCGGGTTCAAGATTGCCTTCGCCGAGGACCTGGGCCGCTATTCGCCCGGCGTCCAACTCCACATCGCCGCGATGTCGTCCTTCCACGCCGGCAGCCTGGCCATGGCCGACTCGTGCACCACCCCCGAGAACACGACCATGAACCGGCTGTGGGCCGACCGCCGCGCTCTGGTCAGCGTGGTGGCGACCCGCCGTGGCCCGGCCGGCGTCGCCGTCCGCGCCAGATGGTCCGCCGCCGCACGCCTGGTGCCGCTGCGCCGCCGGCTCAGGCGTGCGGACGCCGCCGGCCCCGGTCACTGAACGCCCGCCCTGGGAGGCATTGATACGCTGTGCGGCGAATGTCGCTGCGCCTTGACCTTCGACTTCTTCTCCTCCCCCGCAAGGGGGAATAGCGCGTGGGCGGCCGCACGTAGCCGCGAACAACAGCACCGAGAAGAGTCCGAGTTCGAGCCAGAAGGGGAAGCGACATGACACCGCCTGACGATCCCAACCGAGTACTGATCTTCGACACGACGCTGCGTGACGGCGAGCAGTCGCCGGGCATCTCGCTCAACACGCAGGAGAAGCTGGAGATTGCGCAGCAGCTCGCCCGCCTGGGCGTCGACGTCATCGAGGCCGGGTTCCCGATCACCTCACCGGGTGACTTCGAGGCCGTCCAGACGATCGCCCGGACCGTGCAGGGCCCGATCATCGCCGGGCTGGCCCGCACCCATGTGGGCGACATCGATGCCGCCTACAACGCGGTCAAGGACGCCGAGCGCCCGCGCATCCACACCTTCATCTCCACCTCCGACATTCACATCCAGTACCAGCTGCAGTCCACGCGCGAGGACGTCAAGGGACAGGCGCGCGCGGCGGTGGCCCACGCCAAGCAGTACCTGGACGACGTCGAGTTCTCCCCGATGGACGCGACGCGCGCCGACCTGGACTACACCGCGGAGGTGTGCCAGATCGCCATCGACGAGGGTGCCACCACGATCAACATCCCCGACACCGTCGGCTACACGATGCCCCATGAGTACGCCGAGTTCCTGGGACGGCTCTACGACGCGGTCCCAGACCTCCGCGACGTCGTGCTCTCAGTGCACTGCCACGACGACCTGGGCCTGGCTGTGGCCAACTCCTTCGCGGGGCTGCAGGCGGGCGCCCGGCAGATCGAGTGCGCGATCAACGGCATCGGCGAGCGCGCCGGCAACGCCGCGCTGGAGGAGATCGTGATGCTCCTGCACACGCGCCAGGCCGACGTGGGCCTGTTCACCGCCGCCAACACGCGCGAGATCGCGCGCACCTCGCGGATGGTGTCGCGGCTCACCGGCTACGCGGTGCAGCCCAACAAGGCGATCGTGGGGCGCAACGCCTTCGCCCACGAGTCCGGCATTCACCAGGATGGCGTGCTCAAAGAGCGCAGCACCTACGAGATCATGGACGCCACCACCGTCGGCCTGGAGGCCAACTCGATCGTGCTGGGCAAGCACTCGGGCCGCCACGCACTGGCCCAGGCCCTGGCCGAGCTGGGCTTCGAGCTGCAGGGCCAGACGCTCAACACCGCCTTCAAGCGCTTCAAGGAGATCGCGGACAAGAAGAAGCAGGTCACCGCGCTGGACCTCGAGGCGCTGGTCACCGACGAGCTGCGCCAGGAGATCGCCGGCTACACGCTGGAGTGGTTCGACGTCGAGGCCTCCACCCGCCGGCCCCCGCACGCCACCGTCGGCGTGCGCGGCCCCGACGGGGAGGAGATGGTGGGCTCGTTCACCGGCGACGGCCCGGTCGACGCGATCTTCCACGCCATCAACGCCGCCACCCGGGTCGACGCCCGCCTGCGCGAGTTCCGGGTCGACGCCGTCACCGGTGGCCAGGATGCCCTCGGAGAGACCTCGGTGGTCCTGGAGGT
>DASXCN010000304.1:0-5622 GCA_036491155.1 Solirubrobacteraceae bacterium
CCATCAGAGCCTTCGACGACCTTCGCGTTGGCGGGGGCTAGATCAGGATCGGTGGGGGGCGTCAAGGTAGAAGTTGAAGACATGGGTTATCGGAGGATAGCCGCCTGGTAGCCCGCGTGACTCACGGATGCGCCCATTCGTGCGGCCTCGACGCGGCCGGGACGGATCTATCATCGGCGCGACAATGCCCATGCGCGCCACCAAACGCGGCCTCGAGCGCACCGCCCTGGACCGCGACTGCGACGTCCTCATCTGCGGCGGGAGCTTCGCCGGCCTGGCCGTGGCCCGCGAACTGGCCGGCACCGGCGCCGACGTGATAGTGATCGACCGCTATGAGATCGGCGAGCGTCAGACCTCCGCGTGCGGCATCCCCACGACGTGGCTGACCGCGCTGGGGCTTCAGGAGGCGTTGCAGCAGACCTTCCCGGAGCTCGTCATCCACACCCCGCACACCACGGTCCGCTATGAGCTGCCGTGGACGTTCTCGACCTTCGACTACCGGACGCTCTGTGGTCTACTCGCGGCAGATGGCACCTTCACCTTCGAGACCGCCAAGGTGGCGGGCCGCGAGGGGGACGGGGTCATCACCGACCGCGGGACGATCCGCGCCGGGCTGATCGTGGACGCGCTGGGCTGGCGGCGGGTGCTGGGCTCGGGCGCCAACGTCCAGCCGCCCGACGCTCTGCTCTCCCGCGGCCTGGAGGTCCACCCCTCCGGCGGGGGCTCAGACCTGGAGGTGTGGATCGACCGCCGCTACGTGCCCGCCGGCTATGGCTGGAGCTTCCCCGCCGGCGAGGAAGTCCGGATCGGCGTCGGCTCCTTCGACCCACGCTTCCACGTCAAGGAGCCGACCAACCGCCTGGCCCAAGACCTGAGCGCCGACACCGTGCGCTACCAGGGCAACTGGATCCCCCACGCGCTGCGCCCGGCCACCGACGAGGGCGTGTTCTTCGTCGGGGACTCCGCCGGGCACTGCCTGCCGCTGACCGCGGAGGGAATCCGCACGGCGCTGTACTTCGGGTTGGCGTGCGGCCGCGAGCTGGCGGGCGTCGTCTCAGGCGAGCAGAGCCGCGAGCAGGCGCTGGCCCGCTACCACCAGTTCTCCGCCAGTCATGCGATGCCGTTCGCGGCGATGCTGCGCGTCCAGCGGCTGGTGCCGCGGGTGGCGCCGCGGCTGTTGGCGCCCGCGCTGCACGCGATGGGGGCCAAGCGCTTCGTGGACTGGTCCTTCGGTCAGTACCTCAACATCGCGCACCCGTCGTTCGCCGCGGCCGGTGGAGCGCCGGCCCGCGCGGCCGCTCGTGCCGCTCTGGCGGCCGCCTGAGGGGCGCATCGGCCGTCGCGGACATGGACGCGGCGACCAGCCGGGCGTAGGATCGGCCGCTTTCTCACCCTACGAGGAGGGCCTGACCATGCCGCAACCGACGGCACATATCCGCCAGAGCGCGCTGATCGCGGTCGCCACCGCCGCCCTGGCGCTGGCCGCGGCCGCGCCGGCCTACGCCAAGACGGCGCACGGCAAGACGTCGCACGCGTCAGGCAAGACCGTGCACGTCATCGAGCACGCCATCACCGACACCGAGGTCCCCGGTGTCGGGGGCAAGGACGTCAAGGGCAACATCCTGACCTTCAACAACCCGGTGTTCGACACCGCCAACAAGACGCAGGTCGGCCACGACGAGGGCTTCTGTACGCGCCTGCAGGTCAAGCTGGGGATCTGGGAGTGCCTGTGGACGACGTTCCTCAAGGGCGGCCAGATCACCGTGCAGGGTCCCTTCTACGACACCCGCAACAGCGTCCTGTCGATCACCGGCGGGACGGGCACCTATGAGGGCGCCCGGGGCGAGATGAACCTCAATTCCCGCAACGGCGGCAAGGAGTTCGACTTCATCTTCCACCTGATGTAGCCGCTGTGGGTCCCGCGCTCGCGTGCGCGCGGGCGCGGGCCCTCGGCAGGTGTCCCGCGCTCGTGACCGCGCGGGCCAGTCCCCACCCACCCCTACTTGGCCGACAGCCAGTCGGTGCCGATGCCGGCGTCGACCGCCAGCGGCGGGTCGAGCTCGTAGGCGTCGGCCATCTCGCGCACGGCGATGGCCTCGACGCGCTCCGCCTCGTCGGCCGGACCCTCGAAGAGCAACTCGTCGTGGATCTGCAGGACGAGCTTTGACTCGAGGTTCGCCTCGGCCAGCGCATGGTCGCAACGGACCATGGCCATCTTCATGATGTCGGCGGCGGTCCCCTGGATGACCATGTTCACGGCGAAACGCTCGCCCTGCTTACGCAGGTCCCAGCGCCGGGAGCGCAGCTCGGGCACCTGGCGGCGACGGCCGAACAGGGTCGACACGTAGCCATGCTCGGCTCCCTGCTCGATCGTCTCCTCGATGAAGCGCTTGACCGCGGGGAAGCCGGACATGTAGCGCTCGATGAACTCGGCGGCCTCCTCCTGGGGGATGTCGAGGCGGTCGGCCATCCCGTAGGCCGACAGGCCGTACACGATCCCATAGTTGATCATCTTGGACTTGGAGCGCATCCCGGGGTCGATCTGGTCCGGGGTGACGTTGAAGACGCGGCACGCGGTAGCAGTGTGGACGTCCTCGCCGCGGCGGAAGATCTCCTTGAGCACGTCCTCGCCGGCAATGTGGGCGAGTAGGCGCAGTTCCACCTGGGAGTAGTCGGCAGAGACGAGCAGGTTGCCGGTCTCGGCCACGAAGCAGGCCCGGATCTCACGGCCCAGCGGAGTGCGAATGGGGATGTTCTGCAGATTGGGGTTGTTGGAGGAGAGCCGGCCGGTGGTGGCGGCGGTCTGGTTGAAAGTGGTGTGCAGGCGGCTGTGTGAGTCCACCACCAGCGGCAACGCGTCCAGATAGGTCTGGGCGAGCTTGGTCAGCTCCCGCCAGCGCTCGATCTTGGGGATGATCTCGTGCTCGGCGCGGATGGCCTGAAGCACGCGCGCGTCGGTGGAGTAGCCGGTCTTGCCGCGGCGCCCCCGTGACAAGCCGAGCTTGCCGAAGAGGATCTCCTCCAGTTGCTTGGGCGATCCGAGGGTGAACTCCTCCCCCGCGAGCTCGAAGATCTCTGACTCCAGGCCGTCGGCCTCGGCCTTGACGCGCTCGGAGATCTCCTTGATCTGCGCGGTGTCGAGCTTGACGCCCACCTGCTCCATCTCACGCAGGATCCGCACGATCGGCAGCTCGACCTCGTTGAGGAGGTCGGTGAGTCCGCGGGCGCGGATCTCGTCGCGCTGCCAAGCGGCCAGTGCCTGGCACAGGACGCCGTCGGCGGCGGCCTCGTCGTCGATGTCGGCGGCCAGGCCGCGATCCTCGCACAGCTCGCGGAACGGGTAGGCGCGCGCCGCGGGCTCGAGCAGATAGGCCGCGACCTCGGTGTCGTGGACGAGGTTCTCGGGCACCAGGCCCAGCGACTTGGCGTCGTGAGCGATCACCGGCCGGCTGCCGAGGGCAACGACCAGCTGAGCCGGGTCGGGCACGGTGCCGACCACGACGTCCTTGGTCTCGTCGACGTAGACCCCGAAGCGCCACTCGTTCTCGTTCTCGGCGAAGAGGGCGCCCTCGGGGACCATCGGCGGCCGCACCGCAACCGCGACCTCGGCCTGTGGCAGCCGCTCGATGTCCTTCAGGGTGCCCTTGCGCAGCGTGGCTCCGAGCGTGTGCTCAGCGACGGGAGCGGGGGCCGCGGCGTCAGCCGAGCCCAGCGCCTCCTCGAGACGGCGCAGCGGCTCGCGCAGCTCGAACTCGCGGAAGACCTCGCGCAGCCGGGATCGATCGGGCTGCTGGGAGACGAAGTCGGCCACGTCCAGGCCGTCGAGCGGGATGTCGCGCTTGGCGGTGGCCAGGTGCTTGGAGACGCGAGCGTCGTCGGCGTGGTTGGTGAGGTTCTCCTTGCGCTTGGCGCCGGAGATCTCGTCGATGCTGTCCAGCACGCCCTCCAGCGTCCCGAAGCGCTGGAGCAGGTCCGCGGCCGTCTTGTCGCCGATGCCGGGAACCCCGGGGATGTTGTCGCTGGTGTCGCCCTTGAGCCCGATGAAGTCGGGGACGAGCTCGGGCGGGATGCCGTACCGGTCGATCACGCCCTGGCGGTCATACACCTTGGTGTCGGTGATGCCGCGCGAGGTGGTCATGATGCGCACCTGCTCATCGACCAGCTGGTAGGCGTCGCGGTCGCCGGTGACAACCATGACCTCGATCGGCGGGTCCTGGGTCTTGGCCACCTCGGCGAGGGAGGCGATGACGTCGTCGGCCTCATAGCCGTCGACCTTGATGTTGCGGTATCCGAAGGCGTCGACCAGCGGCTCGAGCGCCGGCCACTGCTCCTTGAGCAGATCCGGACGGCTGGAGCGCTGGGCCTTGTACTCGGCGTAGACCTCCTTGCGCCCGCTGGAGCCGGCGTCCCACACCACCACGGTGGACTTGGGGCCGTAGTCGGTGAGGATCTTCACCAGCATCGAGGCGAAGCCGAAGATGGCGTTGGTGGGCACGCCGGTGGAGGTGGCGATCGACTCGGGCAGGGCAAAGAACGCCCGGTAGGCGAGGCTGTTGCCGTCGATGAGAAAGAGCTCGTCGGCCATCCATCCTCAGGCTATCTCCCCAACCGGTGGGATCGCCCGCTCCCACGGGCGTGGGCGCGGTCCAAGCCCGGGCGGCGGTGTGGGGCGTAGGATGCGCCCACCATGGCCTCCGCCGGCGACGCGTCAACCGCCTCGAGCCCCAGCGCGCAGTACAGCCTCACACTGCGCGTGGAGATCGACCATCGGCCGGGGATGCTGGGCAAGGTGGCCTCGGCCATCGGCGAGGCCGGGGGCACGATCGGCGCAGTCGACCTGGTGGCCGTCGAAGGACCCCACACCATCCGCGACATCACCGTCGAGACCGGCGACGCCGCCGACTGGCCCCGGCTGACCAACGCCGTCAACGCCGTCGAGGGCGCCCGAGTCCTGGACGCCACCGACCGCACGTTCATGGTGCACATGGGCGGGAAGATCGAGGTGGCCAACAAGCATCCGCTCAAGACGCGCGATGACCTCTCGATGGCATACACGCCGGGCGTGGCCCGGGTGTGCTCAGCGATCCGCGACGATCCCGACAAGGCCTTCCAGTACACGATCAAGCGCAACTCGGTGGCGGTGGTCTCCGACGGGACGGCGGTACTGGGCCTGGGCAACATCGGACCCCGGGCGGCGATGCCGGTCATGGAGGGCAAAGCGATGCTGTTCAAGGAGTTCGCCGGCGTGGATGCCTTCCCGGTGTGCCTGGACACCACCGACGTCGACGAGATCGTGGCCGTGGTCAAGGCCATCGCGCCCGGCTTCGGCGGGATCAACCTCGAGGACATCTCGGCGCCGCGGTGCTTTGAGATCGAGTCGCGGCTGCAGGCAGAGCTCGACATCCCCGTGTTCCACGATGACCAGCACGGGACCGCCGTGGTGGTCCTGGCCGCGCTGCTCAACGCGCTGACCCTGACCGGACAGCGGATCGGCGACATCCGGGTCGTCGTGGTGGGGTTGGGCGCGGCGGGCGTCGCGGTGTCCGACATCCTGCTGGCGGCCGGGGTGCGCCACCTCATCGGCTGTGACTCGCGCGGCGCGGTCCACACCGAGCGCGAGGA
>DASXCN010000305.1:0-5281 GCA_036491155.1 Solirubrobacteraceae bacterium
CACGAGCGCGTTCATCTTCATCACGATGCGCGCCTCGCGGCCCTCCTGGTGGGCTTCGATGGTGCGGTCGACCTCGTTGATGAGCGGCTGGCGCAGCCACGTCGGCGCGACCAGCGTCTTGCGCTGACGCTGGGGGCGCCCGTAGCCGGTCAGGGTGTTGAACAGGTTGGCCACCTCATCGCCGATCTCGTGGTCGGTGGTGAACAGGCCGAAGTCCTCGTAGAGCCGGGCGTTCTTGGCGTGGAAGTTGCCGGTGCCGATCATCACGTAGTTGCGGACCGCGCCCCGCTCGCGGCGGACGATGAGGATCGCCTTGGCATGGGTCTTGAGCCCGGGAATGCCATGGACGACGTGGGCGCCCACCTCCTCCAGCGCACGGGACCAGTGGATGTTCTGGCGCTCGTCGAAGCGGGCCTTGAGCTCCACCAGGCACACGGCCTGCTTGCCCTTCTCGGCGGCCTCGATGAGCGACGGGACGAGCGCGGAGTCGTCGGAGGTCCGGTACACGGTCATCTTGATGGCCAGCACGTTGGGGTCGTCGACCGCCTGCTTGACGAATCGCTCCACGCTGGAGGTGAACGACTGGTAGGGGTAGTGGACCAGGACGTCGCCGGCGCGCATCATCGCGAACATGTCGGGCTGGGCCTCGCCGTCGGCCTGGGCGGTGACCAGCCCCGGCGCGGTCACCGGCGTCCAGTTGGGCCAGCGGATCTCCGGATGGTCCTTGACCGCCGCGATCTGCCACAGGTCGCCGAGGTCGAGCAACCCGTCGACGTCGTAGACCTGGACCTCGTCGACGTTGAGCCATTCGATCAGGCGGGTGCGGAGCGCGGGATCCATGCCAGCGCCGACCTCGAGGCGCACGACCTCGCCGAAGCGCCGCCGCCGCAGCTCATCCTCCACTGCCTGCAACAGATCATCGGCCTCGTCGGAGACCTCGAAGTCGGCGTCTCGCGTGACCCGGAAGAGGTCGTGGCTGAGGATCTCCATGCCGGGGAAGAGCGCGTCGAGATGGCGGGCGATGATGTCCTCGAGCGGGATGAAGGTGTCCTTCTCGATCTCAACGAAGCGCGGCAGGACCTCCTTGGGCACCTTGACCCGTGCGAACGCCTCCTGATCGGCCTCGGGGTCGTGTATGTGCACGATGAGGCTCAGAGAGAGGTTGGAGATGTAGGGGAAGGGCCGTCCCGCGCCCACGCCGAGCGGGGTGAGCACCGGGAAGATCTGGTCGCGGAAGTGGCGCTCGATCGCCTCCGACGGCGCACCCGACTCCTCCGCGCTGACGATCCGGATGCCCTGGGCTCGCAGCTCGGGCTGCACGACCTGCGAGAACTCGGTGGTGTGGCGCCGATCGAGTTCGCGCACGCGGTCGGCGATGCCTGCCAGCACCTCGGTCGGGGTGAGACCGTCGGGGCCCCGGTGATCGACGCGCGCGTCGACCTGATCGTGGACCCCGGCCACCCGGATCATGAAGAACTCGTCGAGATTGGAGACGAAGATGGCCAGGAACTTCAGCCGCTCGATCAGCGGCAACGACTCGTCCTCGGCGAGCTGGAGGACGCGATCGTTGAAGTCAAGCCACGAGAGCTCGCGGTTGACGTAGAGCGAGGGGTCGCGCAGGTCGGGCACCTGGTCAGACACGGACCTGTCGCCCTCTCGCAGCCCGACCGCGGCGGACGCGCGCGGATCAGATCCGAGCTCACTCATGCCGGCCACCGCTCGGAACCGGACTCCGCCCGCGCCGCCGGAATGGTGGCTGCATGAGTCATCCGGCCGCGACCCGCTCGTGCGCGGCGATCGCGCTCAGCTCGGCCGGTCGCATGAGGACGACCAGCTCGCCCTTGGAGATGCCGGCTAGGCCGCCCTTGCGCATCCGCGCCTGGGCGCCGGTGAGGTCATGCAGCGTCAGCGTGAAGGAGGGATCGTGGCCGACCAGCAGCACGTCGCCCAAGCCGGCGACGAGATCGTCGGCATCAAAAGGCTCGCCGGCGAGCCGGGGCTCGAGGGTCACCTCGACGCCAAGCGGCGCGCAGGCGTACTTGGCGGTCTGCACCGCGCGGACCTTGGGGCTCGAGAGGCACGCGTCGATGGTGACACCCAGCGCCGACAGCGCGTGGCCGGCGTCCTGGGCCTGGATCACGCCCCGCTCGGTCAACGGGCGCTCGTCGTCCGGGGTGCCATCCGCGGCGTCCGCGTGTCGCAGGAGCCAGAGCATGCCTCTACTGTACGACGCATGGTCGGGCTGAGGCTAGGCGGGGCGGCCAAGCGCGACGTGAAGGTTCGGTGAAGCGCTACGGCACCGGGGCGCCCAGCAGCGCCAGGGTCGCCCCGACGGCGGCGGCGGCGACCAGGGTCAGGACGACCCCGCGCCTGAGCACCACCAGCACGGCGAGGGCCGCCGCCAGCAAGCCGGCCTGCCAGGCCTCGCTCAGGACACCGGCCAGCGTCACCGCGGCCCCGGCGATCGCCCCGATGGCCGCCGGTCCGGCGCCATCGAGGAACGCCCGCGGCCCGGGCCGGTCACGCAGACCGTCGAAGCGCCGGCCGGCCAGCAGCACGAAGGCAAACGACGGCGCAAACGCGATGGCCGCGGCCATGATCCCGCCGGTGAGGCCGTGCGCGGCATAGCCCACCGCGGCGATCGTGGCCACCACCGGGCCGGGGGTGATCTGACCCAGGGCGACGGCGTTGAGGAATTGCGTGTTGGTCATCCAGTGGTTGACGTGGACGGCATCGCCCTGCATGAGCGGGATGATCACGAAGCCCCCGCCGAACGACAGGGCGCCGACCTTCAGCGCGGTCCATGCCAGGGCGCCGTAGCCGCCGGCCGACACGGCCGCCGGGAGAAGGGGCAGGGCGGGCGCACCGATCGTGGGCAGCGCCCTCCCCGCCGGTCGCCGGCGCATCACCTCCACCGCCCCGGCGGCGAGGAGCACCAGCACCAGGTAGGGGCCGACGAACACCGCCGCCGCCGCGCCGGCGGCGACGTAGACCGTCCATGCCGGCACGGCCGAGCGCGCTCGCGCGCGGACGAGGCTGGGGCCGAGCAGGCTGCGGGCCGCTGCGATCGCGACGGCCGGCACCGCGGCGCCCGCCCCGGCGCCGGCGCCCCGCACCCACAGCGGCGGCGCGTGGCCCAACACCACGGCTGACAACGCCAGGATGATCGCGACCGCCGGGACGATGAAGCCCAGGCCGCCGATGACGGCGCCCGCGGGGCCGGCCACGCGGTAGGCGCAGTAGATGGCCATCTGCGTCGACGCGGGCCCGGGGAGCATCCCGCAGGCTGCGTTGGCGTCCTCGAAGGCGCGGGCGTCCATCCACCCGTGCCGGTCGACCACCAGGCGCCGCAGCAGGGCGATGTGGGCGGGCGGGCCGCCGAAGCCGATGAGCCCGAGCCGCGTCCACTCGCGGCCCACCACCGCCGCCGAAGCGCCCCCAGCCGGCGGCGCAGGCGCGTTCGCCGGCGCCGATGGACCCGGCGAGGCAGGCGGATCCGGACTCACGCCCGGGCACGGTAGCTCAGGTGTCAGCCGATGAGCAGACGGCGGTCGAACACGCGCTCGAACGCCTCACCGTCGCCGTAGCGCTCGACGCTCCAGCGCGGCAGGGTGAGGTCGCCTTCGGAGCGCAGGTGCAGGTCGACGCCGTCGCCGTTGGTGTCCAGCCGCGCCTCGGAGACCGACTGGTCGCGGCCGCGCTCCAGGTGCTCGGCCAGGCGCAGGATGACGGCGCAGCGGTCCAGCAGCTCCTCGTCGCCGGGGTGGGCGATGGACTCGATGATCCCCAGCTTGGGCACGCCCTTGCGGTGATAGCGGGTGATCTGGGCGATGAGCGCCCGCTCACGGGGGTCAAAGCCGGGCAGCTCGGCGCTCTCGATCAGGTAGCGCGAGTGCTTGTGGTGGTCGTCGTAGGAGATCGTCATGCCGACGTCGTGGAGCATCGAGGCCGCCCACAACATCTCGCGCTCGCCCTCGGCGGGCGTGAACAGCCCGGCGCTGACCAGGGAGTCGAACATCTGCAGCGAGAGCTTCGCGACATGCTGCACGTGGGCCATGTCGGACTCGTATTGCACGGCCAGGTTGCGCACGGCGGCTTCGCGCACGTTGTCAAACAGCGGCGGGTCCCCCTCCAGCAGCGTGCGAGCCAGGAACACCCCCTCGCGCAGGCCGGCTTCGGTGGCCTCGATCCCATCAAATCCGCCGAGCGAGACCACGGTGTCGAGCACCACGGCCGACGCGAGGATGATGTCGCCGCGTCCGGGCTTGATCCCGGGGACCATGCCCCGTTCCTCCACCGACATCGAGGCCAGCTCGGCGGTGAGGTCTGAGAGCACCTTGGCGGTGATGACGAAGCCCTGGACGCCCAGGTCCAAGGCGCCGTTGACGGCCTGGGCGGCGGCGGCGAGGTTGCGCACCGCGCCTCCGATGCCGACCATGCGCGGCCCCGACGAGGCCAGCCAGTCCAGTCCCGAGACGGTGTTGGCCACATGGTCGCGCAGCTTGGTGAGGTCCTTCTTGCGGACCGGGCCGTCGCCGGGGAGGTACTGCTCGGTGACGCGGACCGCGCCCAACGGGAAGGAGACCGCCTCTTGCGCGCGGCGCTCGGCCACATGGGTCAGCTGGATGCTCCCGCCGCCGATGTCGAGCACCACCCCGTCGGTGAGCGTGGTGGTGTTGACGGCGGCGACGTAGCCGTAGTAGGCCTCGTCCTGGGCCGAGAGCGTCTCGATCGTCAGGCCGGTCGCGGCCTGGGCGTCGGCGAGGAACTGCTCGCCGTTGGTGGCGTCGCGGATGGCGCTGGTGGCCACGACGTGGACGTCCTCGGCCTGAAGGTGGTTGGCGCGGCAGAAGCGGGCAAAGACGCCGAGGGTCTCCAGTCCACGCCCGATCGCGTCGTAGCTGAGCTTGCCGGTGGCGGCGAGGCCGGCCCCGATGCGGACCGTCTCATACAGCTCGTCGGTGAGCTTCCACCATGCGGTGGGCGGGGGGGCATAGGTGAAGACCACCAGCCGCCAGGAGTTGGAGCCGAGATCGACAACGGCGACCTGACGGTTGCGATACCCCTCCTGGCCCGCGGCGCGCGTCGATCGCCAGCTCACGCTTCCATGATGCGGGCGCGGCCGGACGGCTCGCCACCCCCGAACCCGCATTCTGCGAGAAGATCGACGAGCAACGTGGCAAACCCGAATCCGCGTGCCGCCAGTCCGCGCCCGGTGAGCGGGTTGTAGTACTCGCGAAAGCCGTCGCGGATGACCGCCGCCTCCAGCGAGCGCACGATC
>DASXCN010000306.1:0-12615 GCA_036491155.1 Solirubrobacteraceae bacterium
CCGCCCGCCCCGCGCAGCGTCGCGATCAGCTGCGGGCGACCGGCGAAGTCCAGGCCCTCGGGTACCAGCGGCGCGCCGGCCAGCTGTCCGGCGTCGGGCTCGAAGAGGTCGATGTCCGCGCCGGCAGCCCTCAGGCGCGCCGCGAGGTGCTCCTGGAGCGCCGCCTCCTCGCGCGCGGGGTCGCCCACTTTGCGGGCGGTGGTGTCAAAGGCGATCAGCGTCGCGGCGAGCTTCACCAGCTCGTCCCGGCCGTCGGCGATGGCGTCACAGACGCTGCGTTCAAGGTCAGACAGCGGCACGGTCGCGGCACCCTAACAACCCCCGGGCCGCGGTCGTCTACCGTACGCAGAAGATGACGGAAACCTCAGCTGAGACGGGGCTGACGAGCGAGGCCCGCCGCCTGATCGACCTTGCCGCAGATCGCGGCATCGTGCTGCGGCTGCTGGGGGGTCTGGCCATCCAGTTGCTCACGCCCGAGCTCCCGCCGCGGACCCGCGACGGCCAGGATCTGGACTTCGCCTCGGTGCGCTCCAGCCGCAAGCCGCTCACCGAGATGCTGGCCGAGGAGGGCTATGTCGGCGACCCGAACTTCAACGCGCTCTACGGCGACAAGCAGCTGTACTTCACCCACGGCGAGAGCGGCCTGGCCGTCGACGTGATGATCGACCGGCTGCACATGTGTCACACAGTCGAGTTCGCCGAGCGGGCGACGGAAATGCCCTACACGCTGTCGCCGACCGACCTGCTGCTCTCCAAGCTGCAGATCGTCGAACTCAACGCCAAGGACCTCGACGACTGCCTGCGCCTGCTCGTCACCTTCCCGCTGGGCGACTTTGATGACTCAGAGGCCATCGACCTGCGGGTGATCGGCGGCCTGGTGGGCGACGACTGGGGCTGGTGGAAGACGATCTCGCTCAATCTCGAGCGGATCCGCTTGGCTCTGGCCGACGGATCGGTGCGGGTCCCCGAGGGGGGCCGCCTGGACCCGGAAGTGGCGGTCCAGACCCTGTCGGAGACCCTCGACCGGGCGCCCAAGGGCCGGCGCTGGAAGCTGCGCGACCGTATCGGCGAGCGCAAGCGCTGGTACGAGATTCCCGAGGAAACGCCTCACCACTGAAAACGGCGCGTCGCGTCCCGCGGGCCCGCAGGCGGCGCTGCAGGTTCGCGCCCAGCGGCCCCCGCGCGACGGGTGACCGATTTTCCAGGGTTTTTTCTTAGATTGCGGCCGTCAGGAGCGTCGTCGTTGGGCAGCTCTTCGATACACTCGACGGTGGACGAAGCAGGCGACACGGTGAGGGACCGTCTGCATCTCGCCGCTTCGGCCACCGCTCCCCGCTACCTCCAATACATGGGCTTCTTTACGTATCTGACCGGCTTCGGCGGTCGTGACATGGCAGTCGACCTCGGCACGGCCAACACGCTCGTCTACGTGCGCGGGCGCGGCATCGTGCTGTCGGAGCCCAGTGTGGTCGCCGTCGACTCCCGCACCGGCGAGGTGCACGCCGTCGGCATCGAGGCCAAGCGCATGCTGGGCCGGACCCCCGGGACGATCTCGGCGATCCGCCCGCTGAAGGACGGCGTGATCGCCGACTTCGAGGTCACCGAGGAGATGCTGCGCCACTTCATCCAGAAGGTCCACCAGAACCGGTGGGCCCACCCGCGTGTGGTCGTCTGCGTGCCCAGCGGGGTCACCGGGGTGGAGAAGCGCGCGGTGGAGGAGGCGTGCCTGAGCGCCGGCGCCCGGCAGGCCTACCTGATCGAGGAGCCGATGGCCGCCGCGATCGGCGCCGGCCTGCCCGTGGGCGAGCCCACCGGCTCGATGGTCGTCGACATCGGCGGCGGCACGAGCGAGGTGGCCGTCATCTCACTGGGCGGGATCGTCGTGTCCCAGTCGATCCGCGTCGGTGGCGACGAGCTCGACGAGGCGATCATCAACTACGTCAAGCGGGAGTACAAGCTGCTGATCGGTCAGCAGACGGCCGAAGAGGTCAAGCTCGAGATCGGATCGGCGCACACCATGCCCGAGGAGGTCCAGGCCGAGATCCGGGGCCGCGATATGGTCTCGGGGCTGCCCAAGACGGTCATCCTCACCAGCGAGGAGATCCGAGGGGCACTGGAGGAGCCGGTGTCGCAGATCATCGACGCCGTGAAGCAGACTTTGGACCGGACGCCCCCCGAGCTCGCCTCCGACATCATGGATCGTGGCATCATGCTGGCGGGAGGGGGGTCGCTGCTGCAGGGCATGGAGGAGCGCTTGCGCCATGAGACGCAGATGCCCGCGCACCTGGCGGAGTCCCCGCTGACGTGCGTGGCGGTCGGCTCGGGGCGGTCCCTCGAGGAGTTCGAAGCGATCCACCGGTCAAGCAAGAATTCGCGTAACCGCAACCGTCGGTACTGATGAGCTCCGTGAGCTTTCCCTGTGCGGCGGTGCGGAGCAACACTTTGGAGACACGCACACCGTGCATGACAAACAGGTCCGACGACGCCGAGCGGTGCTCGCACTGCTGGTCGTCGTCTCCCTGATCCTGCTCACAGCCTATTTCGGCGAATCGCCGCAGAGCCCGCTGCACAGCGTGCAGCGCGGCATCGTCCAGGTCTTCTCGCCCGTACAGGCGGGCGCCAGCAAGGTCCTGTCGCCGGTGCGCGACGTCGCCAACTGGGTCTCGGACACGCTGCGGGCCAAGTCCAACGTCGACAAGCTGCGCAAGGCGAACCGGGGTCTCACCGCACAGCTGGCCACCCTGAAGACCCAGCAGCTTCAGAACCGGCAGCTCACCGCGGAGGTGGGCCTGGCGCAGACGATCGGGATCCGCAACTACCACCCGGTCGGCGCCAACGTGATCGTCCGCGATCCCAGCCTCTGGTTTCAGCAGGTCGAGGTCGACTCGGGCTCTGACGAGGGAGTCGAGCAGGGCGACCCGGTGCTCGCCGACGGCGGACTGGTCGGGGACGTGACCACCGTCGACGCCTCGATCTCGATCGTGACCCTCATCACCAACGCCAGCTACGCCGCCGCCGCGCAGGTCACCGATCGCGCGGGGGACCAGGGAATCCTGGCCCCGTCGGTGGGCAACCCCAACCAGCTCCTGCTCCAGGATCTGCCGGGGCGCGCGCAGATCACCCAGGGCGACCTGGTGGTGACCACGGGCTTTAAGTCGGGGTCGCTGACGTCGCTGTATCCGCCCGGGTTGCCCATCGGCACCGTGGGCAACGTCAACCCGAACCAGCTGTTCAACAACAACGAGGTTCCGGTCTCGCCGACGGCCGACCTGCGCCACTTCGATTCGGTGCAGATCCTGACCCGGCCGCATCCCACCGACGTCCGGGCCCAGGTGCCGTGAGTACTCCCTCGCCGCGACTCGTCCTACGCCTGGTGCTGCTGGCCTTGGGCACCGTGGTCATCCAGGAGGCCGCGGTGTCGCAGATCTCCATCTTCGGCATCAGCGCCGACCTCACGCCGCTGATGGTGATGAGCGTGGGCCTGCTGGCGGGCTCGCTCACCGGCGCCGTGATGGGCTTTGCCACCGGGCTGCTGGTCGACACCGTGCTGGTGCAGACGCTCGGGATCACCTCGCTGCTGTACATCGCCATCGGCTACTGGGCGGGGCGCCTGCGCGAGCTGCGCGACCCCGCCCACGGGCTGGTCCCGTTGGCCGCCGGCGCGGCCGCGACCGCGGTGGCCGGGGTGGGGATGACGCTCATCCAGTTCCTGCTCGGCGTTGACGCGCCGGTGAGTCTGCTGCTCTTCCAGCAGATCATCATCACCATCCTCGTCAACACGCTTATCTCGCTGCCCGTGTACGCCGCGGTGCGCCGCATCATCCATCCGGCGCTCCCCGACGACCCCCGCCGCCGGCGTCGCCGCGCCTACACCACCGGCGGCCTCAGCCCGCTGCAGAGCTCGGCCAAGCGGCTCGGCCAGCTCAATCGAGGTGGGGGATGAGCAAACCGCCCGAGGATCGCCGCCCCACCATGACCCCGCAGCTCGCGCTGCGCGTGGCCATCGTCGGCAGCTTCGCGCTGGCGCTGTTCGCCATCATCTTCTTCCGCCTGTGGTTCCTGCAGGTCCTCTCCGGCGACCAGTACGTCAAGGCGGCCACGGTCAACCGGGTGCGCAACATCGACATCGCGGCGCCCCGTGGCGAGGTGCTCGACGCCAGCGGCACGCCGCTGATCGACAGCGTCAAGACGCTGGCGGTGCAGATCTCGCCCGAGGATCTCCCGGCGCCGGTGACGCTTGACCACCTCGACACGCTCGAGCATCCGCCGAAGTCCGATGCGATCGTCTACAACCGCCTTGCCCACGTGCTGGGGCTGTCCACCAAGCGCAGCCGCTGCCAGCTGCACATGGCCAAGCCCAACGTCTTTCGCCTGTCGCCGATCGCCTGTGCGGTGGGTCAGCAGGTGACGCTGCAGTCCTACGCCGACGTCACCGTGCGCTCGGGCTCGGTGGTGACCCGGGTCATGCAGTACTTCCTGGCCGAGAACCAGCGCCTCTTCCCCGGCGTCCAGGTGCAGAAGGTCTACGTCACCCACTACCCCTACAAGACCTTGGCCGCCCAGGTCCTCGGCACGGTCGGCCCGATCAACGCCCAGGAGGTCAAGGC
This sequence comes from Solirubrobacteraceae bacterium, assembly GCA_036491155.1. Lineage (GTDB taxonomy): Bacteria > Actinomycetota > Thermoleophilia > Solirubrobacterales > Solirubrobacteraceae > Palsa-465. The sequence goes on from DASXCN010000306.1 coordinate 4,608, forward strand.
CAAGGTCTACCGGGGGGCGGCCAAGACCGACATCGTCGGCCAGAGTGGCGTGGAGGCCGAGTACGACAGCTTCCTGCGCGGCAAGGACGGCCGTCAGCAGGTTCAGGTCAACGCGCTCAACCAGCCGACCGGCGATCTGCGCACGATCGACCCCGTCGCCGGTCACGACCTCAAGCTGTCGCTCGACGCCAAGCTGCAGAAGGTGGGCGAGCAGGCGCTGGCGCAGTCGATGAGCCAGAACTACTCCCCCGGCGGGTCCTTCGTGGCCATGAACCCCGACAACGGCACGGTGTACGCGATGGGCTCGCTACCGAGCTTTGATCCGTCGATCTTCACCGGCAACCTCAGCCAGTCCAAGTACGAACAGCTCACGAACCCCAACAGCGGCGATGCGCTGCTCAACCGCGCCACTCAGAGCGCCGGGCCCACCGGCTCCACGTTCAAGCCGATCACGTCGGTCGCCGCGCTCTCGAGCGGGGAGTGGACGACCGACACCACCTTCGATGACACCGGGCAGTTCTGCGTGGGCACGGGCGGCGCGGAGCAGTGCCGCCACAACGCCGGGAACGCGGTGGACGGCTCCCTGAACCTGGTGAACGCGCTGCGGGTCTCGTCCGACGACTTCTTCTACAAGATCGGCGCCGTCCTCAACGAGGACCCGAGCAAGGCCCCCAAGGGCGGCCCGCTGGACACGTGGGCCAGGAACTTCGGGATCGGGCGCGCCACCGACATCGATCTGCCCAACGAGGCCACCGGGACGCTGCCCAGTCCGCTGTGGCGCGAGGGCCGCAACAAGCTCGAGGCCGAATGCGACACCGCCACCGGCCAGTTCCGGTGGACGGCGCCCGACGGTAAGCACACCAGCGCCCATCATCACAAGGGCTGGCGTCGCTCCAGCAAGCACGCATCGGGCGGCTGCGGGATCGCCGACGGCACCAACCGCCCATGGTCGATCGGCGACAACGAGAGCCTTGCCGTCGGCCAGGGCGACGTCCAGGTCACCCCGTTGCAGCTCGCCGTCGCCTACTCGGCACTGGCCAACGGCCACACGGTCGTGCGCCCGCACTTCGGCGTCGACGTGCAGGACCAGGACGGCACGGTGCTCCAGACGATCAATCCGCCCGCGGCGCGCCCGCTGTCGATCAACCCCTTCTACCGCTCGACGATCCTGCAGGGCCTCAACGAGGCCGCCCAGAGCACCGGTGGCACCTCCGCCGACGTGATGGGCAACTTCCCGATGAAGGTCTACGGCAAGACCGGCACCGCGCAGTACACCAACCAGCCCGACTACGCCTGGTACGCCTGCTTCGTCATCGACAACACCAACAAGCCGATCGTCGTCGTGGTCCATGTCGAGAAGGGCGGGTTCGGTGACATCGCGGCCGCGCCGGTGGCGCGGGAGATCCTCTCGCAGTGGTTCTACGGCACGCCCGGCAAGTACGTGGCGGGGAGCTCGAAGTCCCTGTGAGCGCCACGCCGATCACGCCCGGGGAGGAGACCGTCATCCCGCGAGCCCGGGCGCTGCCGATCTTCGACCCGCTGCTGCTGCTGGCCGCCATCGGGCTCGTGGTCTGCTCATGCGAGACGCTCAAGGGGGCGACCTCGCATGCGATCGCCGGGCACCCGCTGTACTACGTGCAGCGCCAGGCCATATTCGGTGGGATCGGGATCCTGCTGGCGGTCATCCTCAGCCGGATCGACTACTCCCGGCTGCGCGAGTTCAAGTACGCGCTGTTCGGGATCATGGTTGCGCTCAACCTCGTCGTCTACGGGATGGCGCCGATTCAGGGGGCGCGGCGCTGGATTCCGCTGCCGTTCCTGCAGTTCCAGTCTTCGGAGTTCGGCAAGGTGCTGCTCATCGTGGCCCTGGCCGGCTTCGCGGTCGACCGCGCCCGCCGCATCCACGAGTGGCGCACGACGGCGCGGATCATGCTGCTGGCGATCCTCGCCGCGCTGCTGGTCATCCCCCAGCCCGACCTGGGCACCGGGATGGTCTACGTGGCGGTGGGCTTCAGCATCCTGTTCTTCGCGGGCACCTCGTTCAAGCAGATCACCGCCCTGGCGGCGATCTTCATCGCGTCGGTCGCAATCGTGCTCGCCGGGGCGCCCGCGGCCGGGGTGCACGTGCTGCAGAAGTACCAGGTTCAGAGGTTGACTGCCTTCCTGCACCCGAACGGATGCGGCAATCCCACCCCGGACGTCCCCGACCCGTGCTATCAGCTACAGCAGTCGCAGATCGCGATCGGGTCAGGACAGAAGACCGGTCGCGGAAACAATGCGACCCAGACCAAATTGAACTTTCTCCCCGCCAACGACACCGACTTCGTCTTCGCGGCCGTAGGTGAGACCTACGGATTCGTCGGAGCGGTCGTCGTCCTGTCGCTGTATGCACTGCTGATCTGGCGTGCTCTGCGGATCCTCACGATGAGCAAGAACCTCTTCGGAACGCTCATCGCGGCGGGCATCGTCGCGATGCTGATGTTCCAGATCTTCGTGAACGTGGGTATGACCATAGGGATCATGCCTATCACCGGCGTCCCGCTACCCCTCCTCAGCTATGGAGGGTCCTCGGTCATCGTGACCTTCATCGCCGTCGGGCTCCTGCAATCCATTTACCTGCAGGCCCGGATGGCGGCCAGCGGAAAAGCCCGCACCCTGATTTCGTAATGCCGCGCGACCAGATCCGCAGCGGCCTTAGTTAGCAAAGGACTGAAAACAATTGAAGAAGCAAGTATTGGTCAGCGTTGACCGTGGGGAAACCCGTGTCGCGCTGCTGGAGGCGGCGGGAGTCGCCTCACGTAAGCCCAGCACGGCCACCTCACGTCGTCGCCGCAAGCCGACGGTTTCGAGTGAATACCAGGTCGCCGAGCTCTACCTGGAGCGCCGCGGCAGCCGTTCGATCGTCGGCAACATCTACAAGGGGCGCGTGGACAACGTGCTCGGCGGCCTGGAGGCTGCCTTCGTCGACATCGGACTGGAGAAGAACGGCTTCCTGCACGTCGACGAGATCGTGCTGCCCGGCGTCGAGGCGCCGCGGCGCGGCCGGGGCGCGGGCCGCGACGGCCGCAACATCACCGACATGCTCAAGCCCGGCCAGGACATCGTCGTCCAGGTGGTCAAGGACCCGCTCAAGACCAAGGGCGCGCGTCTCTCCATGGACCTCACCATCGCCGGGCGCTACATGGTCTACGCCCCCTACGGCGAGGGGATCGGCGTGTCGCGCCGCCTCGACGACAAGGAGCGCGAGCGTCTGCGCAAGGAGGCCGCCAAGCTCGACCTCAAGGGCGCCGGCGCCATCATCCGCACCGCCGCCCAGGGCGCCAAGCGCGCCGACCTGGAGCGCGAGCTGGTCTACCTCTTCAAGCTCGGCGAGGTGCTGCAAAAGCGCGTCGCCGAGACCCAGGCCCCGGCGCTGGTCTTCCAGGAGGCCGACCTGTCGGTGCGGGTCGTGCGCGACATCTTCTCCGCCGACTTCGAGCGCGCCGTCGTCGACGATCCCAAGCAGCACCACCGGCTCGTCTCCTTCTTCAGCCGGACCGCGCCCGAGCTGGTGGAGCACGTCGAGCTGTGGGAGGAGGAGGAGCCCCTGTTCGAGGCCTACGGGGTCGAACGGGTCCTGGACTCGACGCTGTCGCGCCGGGTGGACCTGCCCAGCGGCGGCTACCTGATGATCGACTACGCCGAGGCGCTGACGGTGATCGACGTCAACTCCGGCTCGTTCATCGGGCGCGGCAAGGGCGCGCGCCTGGAGGACACGATCACCAAGACCAACCTCGAGGCCGCCGATGAGGTGGTGCGCCAGCTGCGGCTGCGCGACATCGGCGGGATCATCGTCATCGACTTCATCGACATGGCGCGGGCGCGCAACCGCGACGCCGTCCTCAAGACGCTGCGCAAGGCGCTCGACGAGGACCGCACCAAGACCTTCGTGGTCGAGATCTCCCCGCTCGGGCTGGTCGAGATGACGCGCCAGAACGTCACCGACGGGGTCCGCGAGATCATGACCCGGCCGTGCCCCACGTGCGACGGGGAGGGCGTGATCAAGTCCGAGGAGACGATCGCCATCGAGTTCGAGCGCCGGATGCGCGATCTGGCCAAGGAGACCGACGCCGAAGCCATCCTGCTCCAGATGAACCCCCGCGTGAGCGCCGAGTTCACCGGCAACGAGGCGCGTGCGCTGCACGCCGTCGAGGAGGAGACCGGCAAGTGGTTTCACTTCGAGGGCTCCGAGGGCCTGCCGCTTGACCACTTCCGGGTGCTGCTGGAGGGCGACCGCGAGCAGGTGCTCGAGCGGGCGCTGCCCTTCCGCGAGGGCGAGGAGGTCCACGTCGAGATCGTCGAGCCGCACATGTACAGCCCCGGAGACGCGGTGGCCAAGATCGACGGCTACATCATCTCGATCACCGGCGGGACCAAGTACGTGGGCGAGAAGCACCTGGTGCGCATCGACGAGGTGGGGCGGACCGCCGCCGTGGCCTCACTGCTCGACGTGCCGCCCGCGGAGAACGGTGCCTCAGACGATGAACTAGACTCAAAGCCTCGGCGTCGCGGCCGCAGAGGCGGGCGACGCCGTTCGGGCGCCAAGGCCGGTACGGCGGCTGGCTCGTCCGATTCGGAATGACCATGTACGCGATCATCAAGACAGGCGGCAAGCAATACCGCGTCGAGGAGGGCCAGTGGCTCCTGGTGGAGCGCCTGCCCGTGGACGACGGGGCGACCATCACGATGGACACGCTGCTCTACGTCGACGGCGACAACGTGGTCGACGGTGACGACCTGTCCAAGGTCACGGTGGAGGCCAAGGTGCTGGCCCACGAGCGCGGCCCCAAGCTGCGCGTGGTGAAGTTCAAGCCCAAGCGCGGCTACCGCCGCCGCAACGGCCATCGCCAGGACCTCACCCGGATCCAGATCACCTCGCTGAAGCTGGGCTCGGGCCGCAGCCGGTCCAAGGCCACGTCCGCCGCATCTGAGAAGCCAGCGACCGCGGAGGCAACCGATGGCGCATAAGAAGGGTCTGGGATCCAGCCGCAACGGCCGCGACTCCAACCCCAAGATGCTCGGCGTCAAGGTGTTCGCCGGGCAGACCGTCACCGGCGGCGAGATCATCGTCCGTCAGCGCGGCACCCGCTTCAAGCCCGGCGAGGGCGTGGGGATCGGCAAGGACGACACGATCTACGCCCGGTCGGCCGGCACCGTGCAGTTCACCACCGGCCGCCGCGGCCGAGTGATCTCCGTCAGTCCTGGCGTTCAGTAGCTACCCGGTCGCTTCGGCGATCGGCGACGTGCACAACGGACAGCGCCGTGCCGCCAGCGGGACGGCGCTCGTGCATTCAGGGCACGGCTTGGTCGTGGGGTCCTCCTGGCTGCGCCGGGCCATCAGCGCGTTATAGGGACGCACGACGAAGAAGAAGATGACGGCCGCCGTCGTCAGGAACGTGAAGAGGGCGTTGAGGAAGTCGCCGTAGAGAAAATGGCTGCCGTTGATCGTGAACGACAGCGCGGAGAAGTTGGGCTGCCCGAAGACCAGGGCGATGATCGGAGTGATGAGGTCCCCGATGAACGCCTTGAGCAGGGCGGCGAACACCGCCCCCATGACGAAGGCCACCGCCAGTTCGACGAGGTTCCCCCGCATCAGGAACGTCTTGAAGTCTTGCAGCAGACTCACGTCACAGCGGTGTTTGACCCCGGAGCGCCTATCCCTCCTGCGTCGTGGCCCGGATGAGGATCTCGTTGACGTCGACCGACGGCGGCTGGGAGACCGCGTACATGACGGCGCGGGCGACGTCCTCGGCGACCAGCGCGGTCTTGGGCTGATTCTCGAAGAATGGGGTGTCGACGGCGCCGGGCTCGATCAGCGTGACCCGCACGCCGCTTCCGTTGAGCTCCTGGCGCGCGCCCTCGCCCATCGCGGTGACCGCCCACTTCGTGGCCGAGTACAGCGAGCCGGGCAGAGCCCGGCGCCCGGCCACCGAGCCCGTGAGCAGGAGATGGCCCCGGGACGCCGTGAGCGCCTCCACCGTGGCCCGGATGGTGAGCGCCGCGCCATAGACGTTAGTGAGCACCATCTCGCGCCAGAACTCGGGGGTCTCTGAGAGAAATCCGCGCTTGGCGCCGAAGCCAGCGTTGGCGAAGGCGACGTCCAGCTGCCCGAAGCGGTCGAGCACCTGGGCCACCATCGCCTCCTGGTCTGACCACTCGGTCACGTCGCAGGTGATAGCCAGGGCGCGCTCATCGCCACCCAGCTCGGCGGCCAGGGCCTTCAGCTTGTCGACCGAGCGAGCGGCCAGGGCCAGCCGGTAGCCGGCCTCGGCGGCGGCGCGCGCCGTGGCAGCGCCGATGCCCGATGACGCGCCGGTGATGAGGAAGACGGGATCGGCCATAAGCTCACAGCATGCACGATCGCGCGCGAATCCACGTTCAGGCCGGTGGTGGGGGCGACGGGGCCCTCAGCTTCCGCCGTGAGGCTCACGTGCCCAAGGGTGGCCCCGACGGCGGCGACGGCGGTCGCGGCGGCGACGTCGTCCTGGTGTGCTCAGACTCGCTGCGTGATCTGGAGTCCTTTCGCCGTCGCTCGCACTTCAAGGCCCGGCGCGCCGGCCACGGCGAGGGCTCGCTGCGCCATGGCGCCGACGGGGCCGCCCTGGAGCTGATGGTCCCGCCCGGGACCGAGGTGCTCGTCGAGGCCGACGGCACCCGCTATGACCTGGTCCGTGCCGGGCAGCGCGCCGTGGTCGCGCGCGGCGGCTCGGGCGGGCGCGGCAACAAGCGCTTCGCCGGCCCCACCCACCAGACGCCGCGCTTTGCCGAGCGCGGCCTGCCCGGCGAGGAGACCTGGCTGGAGCTGCAGCTCAAGCTGCTGGCCGACGTCGGGCTCATCGGGCTGCCCAACGCCGGCAAGTCCTCGCTGCTGGCCCGCCTCACCCGCGCCCACCCCAAGGTCGCCGGCTACCCGTTCACCACGCTGTCGCCGGTGCTGGGGACGCTGCAGACCGAGGCGCGCCAGCTGGTGATCGCCGACATCCCGGGGCTCATCGAGGGCGCCAGCGACGGCGCCGGCCTCGGCCACGAGTTCCTCGCCCACGTCGAGCGCACCCGCCTGCTGGTGCACGTGCTGGACCTCAACCCGCTCGATGGCTCAGATCCGGTGGCCAACCACGCCACCGTCGAGCACGAGCTGGCCAGCCACGACCCGCGGCTCGCCGCTCTGCCCCGGATCCTCGCCCTCTCCAAGGCCGACCTGGTGGACGCCGACACCGCCGCGGCCGCTCGGGCGGCGTGGCAGGAGCGGCTGGGCTCCGGAGTGCCGGTGATGATCACCTCCTCGGTGAGCCGGGTGGGCCTGGACGAGCTGGCGGCCGAGCTGGTGCGGCGGGTGCCCGAGACGGCTCCCGAGACCGACGCCTCCGGGGACGGCGCGGCGGGTGGCGCCGACGACCTCGCGGGCGCCGACCTCGCCGAGCACCAGGTGTTCCGCCCGGCGGCGCCCCGGGCCTATGACGTGCGACGGCTGGGCGATGGGAGCTTCAGGGTCAGCGGGGCGGGGGTGGAGCGCCTGCTGGCCCGCTACGACCTCGACAACGAGGAGGCGCTGGCGCACCTGGAGCGGCGGCTGCGCGGGATCGGGGTGCTGAGCGCCCTCGCGGCTGAGGGCTTCGAGCCCGGCGACGAGGTCGAGATCGCGGGGATCGCGTTCGATCTGGATCCTGACACTTGAGCTTTGAGAGGTCATGGGAGATAAGCATTGGCAGACGATGCTTATCTCCCACGACCCCCTGCAAACGGGCCACTTTCGCCTCCCAGCCCACCCTTCCTTAGCCGTCGTTGACGTTCGCCACGTTCCCCGCGTCACGCCTCGGGCTCCAGCCACCGTACGCTTGCAAACGCACCATGGGACCCCTCGTCGTCAAGCTCGGCTCCAGCATCGTCGCCACCGACGACGGCGAGGTCCGCCACGACGTCCTGGGTCGGATCTGTGACGAGGTCGCGGATCTCCACCGGACCGGCCGCT
>DASXCN010000307.1:0-2657 GCA_036491155.1 Solirubrobacteraceae bacterium
GTCGCGAAGTCCTGGCCGCTCATGTCGGAGGTGAAGGGCCGTCCGTTGGGCGCCCGGTGCAGCTCGCCCTCCCGGTGCTTGACCGCGGTGCCGACGGCGATGAACTCGGCGAGGTCGGCGCCCCACTCATAGCGTCCGATGTCGAGGCGCACGCCCACGATCCCGTCGGCGCCGAGCTGGTCGGCTTCCTCCTCCATGCGCGTCATGGCCAGTTCACGCGCGTGATACATCGCCTGGGTGAGGACACCCATCTCCTGGTTCTGGTTCCAGGAGGCCTGCTGGAAGCCGATGTGGTAGATCGAGCTGCCCAGCACCAGGCCCACCGGCTCAAAGCCTGACTCCTTGACCAGCAGGAACTCGTTGACGGAGAGGTCGGAGGTGAAGAAGCCGCGCTGGGCGTCCTTCTTCATCCGCTCGATGCGCTCCCGTCCCGATGCCGGGATGCCGGCCAGCGATCCGGCCTCGTATCGCGCGGCGTGGGGACCGTCGGCCGTGGCGACGTCCCGAGCCGCCGGCGGGGCGTTCTGGGCGTCGTCGTCGTCTCGTCTGAGGAACCCCATCGTCTCTCCTATCCGTTGAGCAGGCGCTCCAGCGCCTGTCGCGTTGTCAGGCTGCTGCGGGCCTGCTCGGCCAGCGCCTCGCCGAGAGTGTGCAGCCAATCGTCAGTGCCCATGTCCTCGTTCTTGAGGACGATCCCGCCCGAGAGCCGCGCGGACCGCGTCTGGACCGAAGCCCCGTCGGTGCGCAGCTCGAGCCGTTGACCGGACGCTTCCACGGAGATGCGGCGCACGCGTTTGGGCCCGAACATCCCCTCGCGGCGACGCTCGACGGTGACGGCGCCGGGCATCGCGGCCTCGAGCTTGACGGCGAGCGCCTCGACGAACGCCCGCAGGTCGCTCGTGTCCGCGCGCAGCGACGCGGTGACGAGGTCGATGTCGAGGTCGGGTTGTGCGGCGTCGTCGGCGGCCATGGCTGCGGCCCTCAGCGTACGCCCTCTCGCCCACCTCGGCCTCCCCTCCTCCACGGCGGCAGCCCTGGTGGCCGGCCGCGATCGGCCCCCGGAGACGGGCCTACACGCCGCCGCGTTCCAGGACGAACGCGACGACGATCGTTGCGACGAGCAGCATCCCCAGCAGACGGACGCGCCACATGTGCGCGCGCCCGGGGCGGCGGCGCGCGAGCTCACGGCGCGAGAGCGAGCTCGTAAAGAGTCGGGACTCGGGCATCGTCGGGGTGACCTGCGGTCCTCCGTCGTCGGATGCAAGCTCTGCGGAGGCAGCTAGTCAACCGACCGGCGCGGACAGATCCCGGAATCTGAGGGGTTTTTTGTCCCCGGCGACCTACGCAACACGCCGCCGCGGCATGCACCGGCTGCGTCAAGGCGGCGCTATATCGTTCCGGTCGCCCCCAACGCGGACAGGAGGAGACCGAAGGTGACCGACATCGAGGCCCACATCACGGGCACCGTCTGGAAGATCGAGGTCGAGGTCGGCGACACGGTCGAGGAGGGCGACGCGGTCGTCATCCTGGAGTCGATGAAGATGGAGATGCCGGTCGAGGCCGAGGATCCCGGCGTCGTCGCCGAGATCCGGTGCAGCGAGGGCCAGTCGGTCTCCGAGGGCGACACGCTCGTTGTCCTCGAGTAGCGGCTCGCCGTCGGCGGGGCGGCTGCTCGTCGACGAGCCGGCGCCCCACGTCACGCGGCTGACGATCTCCAACCCCGACAAGCGCGGGGCGCTCGACCACGCCATCCTCGACAGCCTCACTCACACGCTGCCCGCGCTCGAGGCCCGGTGCGTGATCATCACCGGGCAGGGGCGGACCTTCTCGGCCGGGTATGACATCGGCGACCTGCGCGGAGGCGGCTTCGCCGACGATGCCGAGAGACTCGTCGCCCACCCGTTCACCGCCGCCATCGACGCCGTCGAGGCCTACCCCTACCCCACCATCGCCGCGCTCAACGGCCACGCCATCGGGGGCGGCCTGGAGCTGGCGCTGTCGTGCGACCTGCGGCTGGCGGCGCACCCGATCAAGCTCGGGATGCCGCCCGCCAAGCTCGGGCTCGTCTACTCCCACACCGGGATCCGCAAGTTCATCGAGGCGATCGGAGCACCGCGGACCCGCGAGCTGTTCCTCGTTGGCGGCCGCATCAACGCCGCCAAAGCCCACACCTGGGGGCTGGTCAACGACGTCCTCGGCGTCGACGAGCTGGCCGACGGAGCGCTCTCACTGGCCCGCGAGATCGCCGCCAACGCGCCCTTGGCCCAGAAGGGCAACAAGCGCGTCATCGGGGCCGTGCTCGACGGGGCGGCCACGCTCGCGCCTGAGGTGGAGCGCGAGCTGCTGGCCCTGCGGCATGCCTGCTTCTCCTCCGAGGACTTTCGCGAGGGCGTGCGGGCGTTCGCCGAGAAGCGCCCCCCGGAGTGGCAGGGGCGCTGACGGTCGCGGCGCTAGGCCGACGTGCGCGCCTTGCTCCACTCCTGTTTGTGGACCCGTTTGGCCGCCTGGTAGTCGGTCAGCGCCTGGGAGGAGTCCACGTCCCCGAGCGTGGGGTGCCATGGGACCAGACCCTCGGCGGCGCTGACCCCGAAGCGTTTGGCCAGCACCGACCCGAGAGCCTTGATCTTCATCTCGCCGAACCCGGGCAGGCCGGCCAG
>DASXCN010000308.1:0-2309 GCA_036491155.1 Solirubrobacteraceae bacterium
GGCGTCGAGCTCGAACAGATGGTCGGCGGCGGTCAGGCCCGCGACGATCGCCGCCGCGCTTGACCCCAGCCCGCCGGAGAGCGGGATGTCCGACGCGATGTGGAAGGCGAAGCCGTCGGCCGGATGCAGCCGCTCGAAGGCACGGACGACGAGATTGGAGCGGTCGCGCGGAACGTCGAGGTCGGTGTGGACGGCAAAGCTGCCGGTCTCGCGGACCTCGATCTCGAGGTGCAGGGCCAGCGCCGCGGCCATCACGTCGAAGCCGGGGCCGAGATTCGCGCTGGACGCCGGGACGCGCACCACCCGGCGCCGGTCGAGCGTCACGCGAGGACCGCGCGCTCGAGCGCCGCGAACTCCGGCGCGCAGGGCACGACCGCGCCCACCTGCGACATCGCCGACTGCGGGTCCTTGAGCCCGTTGCCGGTGAGCACGCAGGCGATGCGGCGGGCGTCCCCAGCGCCGTGGGCGAGCAGCCCGGCGACGCTGGCCGCCGACGCGGGCTCGCAGAAGATCCCCTCCTCGGCGGCGAGCATCCGGTACGCCGACAGGATCTGCTGGTCGGTGACCGCGTTGACCGCGCCGCCCGAGGACGTCATCGCGTTCATCGCGTCCTCCCAGCGTGCCGGGTTGCCGATGCGGATCGCTGAGGCCACGGTCTCGGGGTGTTCGACGGGGGCGCCGTGGACAAGCGGCGCCGCTCCGGCCGCCTGGAAGCCGAGCATGCGCGGGCGGCACTCGGTGTCGGAGAAGCCGCGCCAGTAGGCGGTGATGTTGCCGGCATTGCCGACCGGGATGCAGAGCGCGTCGAGGTCCGCGTCCAGCGCCTCGGCGACCTCATAGGCCGCCGTCTTCTGGCCCTCCATGCGGAACTCGTTGACCGAGTTGACGAGACTGATCGGGTGGGTGGCGCTCAGCTGGCGCACCAGCTTCAGCGCCACGTCGAAGTTCCCATTGAGCGCGATCACCCGTGCCCCGTGCATGAGCGCCTGGGCCAGCTTGCCGGTGGCGATCTTGCCGTCGGGGACGATCACCGCGCATCGGAGCCCGGCCCGCGCGGCGTAGGCGGCGGCGCTGGCCGCGGTGTTGCCGGTTGAGGCGCACACGATCGCCTCTGCGCCCTCGCGGACCGCCGCCGACACCGCGCACGTCATCCCGCGGTCCTTGAAGGAGCCGGTGGGGTTCAGGCCCTCGAGCTTGCACCACACCTCCGCGCCGACGCGCTCGGAGAGCCGCGGCGCCAGGATCAGTGGCGTGCTGCCCTCCCCCAGCGACACCACCGGATCACGCGCGTCGAAGGGGAGGCGGTCGCGGTAGCGCTCGATCAGTCCGGGCATCGGGCCCCGAGGATGCCAGAAGACCGTGTGGTCTACTCGATGTCGAGGATGACCTTGCCGGTGGCGCCGCGCTCGTCCAGGAGCTTCAGCGCGTCGGCGGCCTGCTCCATGGGGAAGCGGGCCCCGATGAGCGGGCGGACCTGACCGGACTCGATCATCCCCTCGATGGCGCGGCCGATCCGCTCGGTGCGCTCGGGCCAGCCGAGCACCGAGGCGCCCCAGCCGGCGCCGATGACCTCGGTGTTGTTGAGCAGCAGCCGGTTGACCCGGACCTCCGGGATCGACCCGCCGGTGAAGCCCACCACGACGACCCGCCCGCCCTCTCTGAGGCAGCGCAGGCTGTCGGTGAAACGGTCGCCGCCGACCGGGTCCAGCACCATGTGGGCGCCGCCGTCGGTCATGGCCTTGACCTCGTCCTTCCAGGGGCCGTCGGCCCGCACGACCTCATCGGCACCGGCCTCGCGGGCGACCTTCTCCTTGGCGTCTGACGAGACCACGCCGATTGTGTGGGCGCCCCATGCCCTGGCGACCTGGAGCGTCGCCGTGCCCACGCCTCCGGCCGCGCCGTGGACGACCACCGTCTCCCCCTCCGCCAGCCGGCCGCGGGCGACGAGCGCGAAGTAGGCGGTGTGGTAGTTGAGGACGAGCGCGGCGCCCTGGCCATAGTCCCAGTCGTCGGGGATCTTGAAGGCGAAGTAGGTGGGCGCCACGGCCCGCTGCGCCCATGCGCCCAGCATGCAGAACGCCGCCACCCGGTCCCCCGGCTTGACGTGGGCGTCGGCTCCGTGGACCTCGGACACGATGCCGCCGACCTCGGAGCCGGGGACGAACGGGAGGTCGGGCTTCACCTGGTACTCGCCGCGTGTCTGCAGCAGCTCGGGGAACGAGACGCCGGCGGCCTTGACGTCGACGATGACGCCGGCGCCCGGGGTCATGGGGTGCTCGCGGGGCGGCTCAGGGACGTCGTCTGAGAGG
>DASXCN010000309.1:0-3405 GCA_036491155.1 Solirubrobacteraceae bacterium
CTGGAAGTACTGGGCCACGACCTCGCTGCCGGGACGCGAGAAGTTCAGCGCGAACGTCGGCATGTTGCCGCCCAGGTAGTTGACGTTGAACACCAGCTCGCGCGGCAGCGCCTTGACGTCGCGCCAGACCGCCCACCCGACACCGGGGTAGACCCCGCCGTACTTGTGGCCCGAGGCGTTGATGGACTGCACGCGCTTGATCCGGAAGTCCCATTCGAGCCCCGGGGCCAGAAACGGCGCCACGAAGCCACCTGAGGCGGCATCGACGTGCATGGGGATGTCAATGCCCTTATCGGATTCGAGCTGGTCCAGGGCCCCAGCGATCTCCTTGATCGGCTCATAGCTGCCATCGAAGGTGGAGCCGAGGATCCCCACCACGCCGATCGTGTTCTCGTCGCAGTGGGCGATCGCCCGGTCGGCGGTGAGGTGGAAGACCTCACCCTCCATCGGCACCAGCCGCGGCTCGACCTCCCAGTAGCGACAGAACTTCTCCCAGCACACCTGGACGTTGGCACCCATGACCAGGTTGGGCTTGTCGGTGGCCTTGCCGGCCTTCTCCATGCGGGCGCGCCAGCGCCACTTCAGCGCCATCCCGGCCAGCATCGCGCCCTCGCTGGAGCCCGTGGTCGAGCAGCCCGTGGCGGTGGTGTGCTCTGGCGCGTTCCACAGATCGGCCAGGATGTTCACGCAGCGCGCCTCGAACTCCGCTGTCTGCGGGTACTCGTCCTTGTCGATCATGTTCTTGTCGGCGGTTTCGGCCATGAGTTTGGCGCCGAGCGCCGGCATCCACGTGGTCACGAAGGTGGCCAGGTTCAGCCGCGACTGGCCGTCGAGCAGGAGCTCGGCGGAGATGACCTCGTACGCGGCCTCCGGGCCGGTCCCGGTGTCGGAGAGCCGGTCGATGGGCATTTCAGCGTCGCCGCCCTGGAGGGCGTGCAGGGTCAGGGGACGGTTGTGCTTGCGGTCCGGTCGGCGGGCGCTGAGGGGCATGGCCCGCTACTCGGTAGCGAGGATGACGTCTGAGGCCTTGACGATCACGGTGACCGCGGTGCCCTCCGCCAGGCCGAGCTCATCGACGGCCTCGACGGTGATGGACGACACGATGCGCTGGCCGCCCACGTCGACGGCGACGTTGGCGATGGCCGCGCCCTTGTTGACCTGCGTGACGGTCCCGGCGAGTTGATTGCGTGCACTGAGCTTCATGTGGATTCCTTTCGGATCGGAGAGCAAGGGTATGTTTCCAGAGATGAGCACCAACCTGACCCTCGGCGAGGCCGCCGCCGCCATCGGTGTCAGCGCCGACACGCTGCGTCGCTGGGACCGCGCCGGCAAGCTCAAGACGTTCCGCGACGATCGCAACCGGCGCATGGTCAGCTCCGACGAGGTCAGCCGTCTCACCCGTCGCCCCCAGCGCCACGAGACCGGCCGCAAGCTCTCGGCGCGCAACCGCATGACCGGCGTGGTTCGCTCCGTCGAAGTGGACGGCGTGATGGCGCTGGTGGAGATCGAGGCCGGGCCGTTTCTCATCACCGCCGCGGTCACGCGCGACTCGGTGGAGGAGCTGGCGCTGGCGCCCGGGGTGCAGGCGACGGCGACGGTGAAGGCGACGTCGGTGATGGTCGAGCGCACCTAGCGCCCGCCGCCGGCTCGCCCGTGCTGCCCGAGACCTTCCATGACTTCTTCCTGGCGTCGGCCGGCGTGGCCGGGGCGCTCGTAGGTCTGCTCTTCGTCGCCGTCTCGGTGACGCAGGAGCGGCTGGCCAAGGAGGGCGAGGGTCAGCTCCACCGGGTGCGGGCCTCGGCGGCGCTCACCTCGTTCTCCAACGCGCTCTCGGTGTCGCTATTCGTGCTCATCCCCGGAATCGGGATCGCCTGGCCCGCGATCACCGTGGCCGTCGGCGGGCTGTTCTTCGTGAGTGCCTCGGTGCTATCGCTTGTCCGTCTGCGCCGCCGGCATGGCGGCGGCCCCCGCGACGCGCTGTTCCTGGCCGGCCAGACCGTCGCGTTCGTGATCCAGCTCATCGCCGGCATCAGTGCGATCAACGCCGGCACGGACGTCAGCGCCACTCGGGCGGTGGCCATCATCGTCATCGTCAGCTTCCTCATCGGCATCGCCCGGGCCTGGGAGCTCATCGGTGGCCCGGAGATCGGCCTCTTTCACGAGTTGCGTCTGCTGGGACGCGACAACGACGACTAGCCGAGGTCGCCCGCGCGGCCGCGACCGCCGCCGCTCATGCGGCGTCCCAGACGACGTCGAGCCGCTGGGGCTTGCGGAAGACCAGCCCCCGCACCTCGGCCGGGCGCTCGAGGTCCAGGGCCAGCCCCGGCAGCCGTGTCAACAGGGCGGCCAGGCCCGCGCGGGCCTCCAGGCGCGCCAGGTGCACCCCCACACAGACGTGGGGCCCCTGGGCGAAGGCCACGTGCCGGCGCAGGTTGGGCCGCGCGGGGTCAAAGGCGTCGGGGTCGGCGAACACCGCCGGATCGCGGTTGGCCGCGGTGATCGACAGCCGCACCAGCTCGCCGCGCGTGATCGGCGCCCCACCGAGCTCGACGTCGGCGGTGGCGTAGCGGTCGATCACGGCCGCCGCGGGCTCGAGGCGCAGCGACTCGTCGATGGCGGCTCCGAGCGCCGCCGAGTCGGCCCGGGCCGCCTGCGCTCGCGCGGGATCGGCCAGCAGGTACAGGGCGGCGTTGGCGATCATTCCCTCGGTCGTCTCGATCCCGCCGAACAGCAGCACCGCGGCGTTGGAGATCACCTGGTCGCTCGACAGTACCCCGGCGCCGGCCGCCGCCGCCAGCAGCGATGAGTGATCGCCGCGGTCGATCACGCTGCGCAGGCGCTCTGAGAGGTGGGCGAACGCCGCCTCGCCGGCCGCTGTCGCCCCGTGGCCGGAACTGATCTCCGTCACCGAGGTGACGATCGCGTCATACCAGGTCAGGACGTCGGCCACCTCGTCGCGCCCCAGGCCCAGCGCCTGGGTGACGATGGCGGTCGCCAAAGGTCCGGCGAACGCCCGCCGCAGCTCCCCGGCCCCTGCGGGGAGGAGCGCGTCGATCAGCCGGTTGGCCTCGTCCTCGGTGGGCTGCGCGAAACGTCCCGCCACCTCACCGGCGCGGAACGGCCCCACGAACGGGGCGCGGTGGCGATCGTGCTGTGCCCCGTCGAGGCTGAGCATGCTGGGCCCCACGACCTGGGCGGTGGAGAACCGCGGGTCGTCCACGGTGAACGTCCCCGCGTCGCGCATCGCCGCCAGGACAAGGTCGTGCCGGGTCACCAGCCAGCCCTCGAGGCTGGGCAGCCACGACACCGGCTCGGCCGCGCGCAGACGCGCCAGCACGGGGTGGGGGTCCTGGTCGAGCTCTAGCAGGGTCACCGCGGCGCCCAGGGAAAACGCCGCCTGCCGCT
>DASXCN010000310.1:0-8628 GCA_036491155.1 Solirubrobacteraceae bacterium
GTCGGTCTGCTCGTGGCCTCCTACGCCGCCTGGCACGGGCTGAGGCAGCAGCGCACTCTCAACCAGGCGTACCGCGTCATGCGCGAGGGTCTCGAGCATTACCTCTGGCCGCAAATTGCGCCGTTTGTCAGACCTCCGGGCGAGTCCGGACTCACGGCGCCGATCGCGCACGTAGAGAGTGAGCCAGACAGGCGCCAGAACATCATCGACGGTTTGGACCGACGCCGTGAACTGCGCACCAAGTCAGATGGTTTTGGCAAGCGGTTTGACTCGGTGGTGATGCCCAGCGGCGTGTGTTTCACGGCGGGCATGCTCCTCGCGCTGGTGGCCTTGATCGCATAGCCGGCGCGTGCCCGGGTGACGCCGGCCCGCAGTGACGTCCCGGCTAACGGCGCGATAACGGCGTTACATCGCTGTTATCCGCGCTGGGCTACAACCAGCGTCGGTCCCATCGCCGGGCCTCGCCAGATGCGTACCGCCCTCGCTCTCATCACTGTGTTCTTCGTCGCCGCCTGCGGCGGCTCGGGATCGTCGGGCGGCACGGGCACCAATGCTGCCGCCGGTCTGAAGCAGGGGCTGAAGCTGGCCGGCTGCATGCGGGCCCACGGCGTCCCCAACTTTCCTGATCCCAGCAGCTCCGGCGGGATCAACATCCAGCAGGGGTCTGGGATCGACCCGCAGTCCCCGGCCTTCCAGGCCGCGATGAAGGCGTGCCGGAAGGTCCTCCCGGGCGGCCGGCCCGGGCACATCAAGATGACCAAAGCGCAGCTCACCGCGGCGCTCGTCTTCGCCAAGTGCATGCGCGCGCACGGCCTGCCGCGCTTCCCCGACCCGCTGGCAGCCGTTCCCAGCGGCTCGGGTCCGATCGTCTCCCTGCGGGGCTTCCTGTTCAAGCCCGGGCAGGGGCTTGACCCGCAGTCGCCCGCGTTTCAGCAGGCCGCGGCGCACTGCGGCCTGGGACCTCCGTCGAAGCCGGGCGGCTGATTACCCTGTCGCCATGGCCACGCACGAAGCCGCGTGCAGCTGCGGCCAGCTGGCGGTCGAACTAGAGGGCGACCCCGTCCGGGCGTCGGTGTGCCACTGCCTGGCCTGCCAGCGCCGTACCGGGAGCACCTATGGCTTCCAGGCTCGCTGGCCGGTTGAGTCGTCGCGGATCACCGGGGAGGCGCGCGAGTATCGGCGTGTCTCAGACGACGGCGACGAGGAGCGGCGCTTTTACTTCTGCCCGGAGTGCGGCGCCACCGTCTACTACTTCACCGATCCGGAGTTCATTGCGATCCCTGTCGGCGTGTTGGGCGAGCCGGACTTCCCGCCGCCCAGCGTGTCCGTCTATGAGTCACGCAAGCACGCGTGGGTGACACTGCCCGACGGCGCCCAGCACCACCACTAGCCCGCCGCCCGCCGCCGGTACCGGCCGCGAGCGCGGGCGCTTGACCGCAGACCGGGGGCGTGGACCAGCATCTTGACGCGATGGATCGCACACCGCCACGCTCCGGGGAGCGCGATCTGTCGCGTCAAGGGGGCGCGCGTTCGGAGTCGCGCGGCGTCAAGGTGCTCAGTGTGCGATCTGAGGTGTCAGGGTCAGGCGCTCAGGATCGTTGGATCGAGGCGCCCCGGCCAGTTGGATCGCCGACCGCGGCCCGCCTGCCAACAGGGACGATCGCCGCCGCGGTCCGTCGGCGCTGAGCGTCTCCACTAGAGCCCGTCGATGACCGGGAAGGCCGGGTCGGCGTCGAGGCAGGAGCGCAGGTACAGGGCCACCCCGATGTCGCCGGTGAACAGGGAGTAGCGCCCGTGGCCGACCGCGTCGCGCTCGCGGCGCACCTGCGCCATCGCGTGCACGGCGAAGCGGCGGGCGCGGTCCAGCCACATCGCATCGCCGGTCAGCGCGTGCAGGCGCAGGAAGGCATAACCGTTGCCCGCCGTCCCGTGGCAGAGGCCGGGGCCCTTGCGCAGGGGCCCGGCGCGCCAGGTCAGCTCGCCGGCGGCGAGGGCCAACTCCCAGGACAACAGGTCACCGATGGTGGTGACGATGCCAGGGGCCCCGTGGCACCACTGGACGGGGATCTTCTCGGGTGGGTGCTCGGGCTCCGGCGGCCAGTTCACCAATCCGTCTTTGCGCAGCGCCAGTCGCTCCATCACTTCGGCCACTCGCTCGCGCAGGACATCCTCGGAGACGAACCCGCGCAGCGCGTGGACGTTGGCGGCAAGTCCGTGGCCAGCCCCGAGGTACCTGCTGACCCTGCCCTCGAGGTTCTGGGTCCACAGGTCGGTCTCCTCGTCCCACTGTGCCCACAGCAACTCGGCGCTGTCACGCCACTCTTCGTCCAGTCCGAGGGCGCGCGCCGCCAGCATCGTCCCCGGGGATCCCCACAAGAGCTCCCAGGTCGGGTGGCTGCGGTTGGCGCGGATGAGCTCGCGCAACCGCTCGCGGTCGGCGGCGGGCGAGCCGACGCGCTCGGCCGCCACGAGGATCCCGGTCTCGCCGCAAAGCAGGCTGGGCGGATGCGGGTCCTTGGGAAACTCGGGCGTTTCCCGATAGCAGTCAAGCGCCGCCCCCACCGTGCTGGCCGCGTCGAACCGCGAGCCCAGCTTCCATAGGCCCCAGGCCACCCCAGCCGCACCGATATAGAGGCCGCTCCACACCTCGCCGGGTTCGGGCTCGTCGCGCGGGTGAAGTGGCCACTCGCCCTGCGGCGAGGCGGCGCCCTCGGCGTCGGCCACGATCTCGGCTAGCGCCTCGCGGGCCCAGCCGGCGGTCCAGAACCCCTCGGTGAGCGGCTCGTGCTCGGATTCGCGCCACAGCATCACCGCTCATCTTCACATGGCCTTGACTTAGAGCGCGCTCTAAGTTCTAACCTCGAAGAGGTGACCGTTCAGGCAGGGCTCACGATCGCTGACGCTGCCCGGATTTCGGGCGTGAGCGCGCATACCTTGCGCTATTACGAACGAGCAGGGCTGATTGACGGCGTTGAGCGGGCCGGGTCGGGCCATCGTCGCTACGACGACGGGGACCTGGCCTGGATCCATGTTCTGCAGTGCCTGCGTGCCACCGGCATGCCGATTCGCGCCATCCGGCGCTACGCCGAGCTGGTGCGCGCCGGCGACGGAAACGAGACCGAGCGCCTGACCCTGCTCGAGGAGCATCGAGATGCGGTCCGGGCGCAGCTGGCGCAGGTGCGCGAGCACCTCGCCTTCATCGAACGCAAGATCGACAACTATCAGGAGAAGCTCAATGACGAGGAGAACGCTCGGGAATCAGGGGCTGGAGGTTTCTGCGCAGGGCCTGGGGTGCATGGGCATGACCCATGCCTACGGCGCCGGTGACGCAGATTCCGGCCTTCAGACGATCCATCGCGCGCTCGAGCTCGGCGTGACCTTCCTGGACACCGCCGAGATCTACGGCCCGCACACCAACGAGGAGCTCGTCGGCCGCGCCATCGCCGGCAGGCGCGACGAGGTGCAGCTGGCCACCAAGTTCGGCTTCAGGCTCAACCCCGACAGCCCGTGGGCGCGCACAGTGGACGGCAGCCCGGACAACGTCCGCAGCGCAATCGAGGGCTCGCTCAAGCGCCTGGGCACCGACCACATCGACCTCTACTACCAGCACCGCATCGACCCTGACGTCCCCATCGAGGAGACGGTGGGCGCGATGGCGGAGCTCGTGCAGGCCGGCAAGGTGCGCTACCTGGGCCTGTCGGAGGCAGCGCCGGAGACCATTCGTCGCGCCCACGCCACCCATCCGCTGACCGCGATCCAGATGGAGTACTCGCTGTGGACGCGCGATGTCGAGGCCGAGGTGCTGCCTACCCTGCGTGAGCTGGGCATCGGCCTCGTGGCCTACTCGCCGCTGGGCCGCGGGTTCCTCACCGGCTCGATCCGCTCCATGGACGATCTGCCCGAGGACGACTGGCGGCGCAATAACCCGCGCTTTCAGGAGGAGGCGCTCCAGCAGAACATCGCGCTCGCCGACCAGGTCGCGGAGATCGCCGACCGTCTCGGGGTCACCCCGGCTCAGCTGGCCTTGGCCTGGGTTCAGGCCAAGGGCGAGGACATCGTCGCCATCCCCGGCACCAAGAGCCCGACGCGGCTTGAGGAGAACGCCGGCGCGGTGGACGTGCCGCTCTCGGGCGCGGACCTCGAGGCCCTGGACGTCGCCCTGCCCGCGGGCGGAGTGGCCGGAACGCGCTACACCGCGAGCGACATGGAGTTGCTCAGCAACTGACTGAAACCGGGCCCCGCCCTGCCGTTCCGGCGGGGCCCAGTGCGCGCTACGGTGGGCGCTGCATGCGGATCGCGACCTGGAATGTCAACTCCGTCAAGCAGCGCCTGCCGCGGCTGCTGCCGTGGCTGGACGAGCGCCGCCCCGACGTGGTCTGCCTCCAGGAGACAAAGCTCACCGACGCGGCGTTCATTGAGCTGCTCGAGGACGACCTGACTGAGCGCGGCTATGCCGTCGTGGTCTACGGCGAGGCGGCGTGGAATGGCGTGGCGATCCTCTCCCGCGTCGGCCTGGAGGACGTGGTCACCGGGATCCCCGACGGCCCCGGGTTTCCGGACCCTGAGGCGCGCGCGGTCTCGGCCACCTGCGACGGGATCCGCGTCACCTCGGTGTACGTGCCCAACGGCCGCGAGCCCGACTCCGACCATTACCGCTACAAGCTCGAGTGGCTGGCGGCCCTGCGTGCGATGGTGGCCGCCGGCCCCGAGGCCGCGGTCGTGGCCGGGGACATGAACATCGCCCCGACCGACGAGGACGTCTTCGACCCCGAGGCCTACGTGGGCGAGACCCACGTCACCGCGCCCGAGCGCGAAGCCCTGGCGCAGCTGCAGTCGCTGGGCCTGCACGACGTGATCCGTGACCACTGGCCGACTCAGCGGGTGTTCACCTACTGGGACTACCGGGCCGGGATGTTTCACCAGGACCTCGGGATGCGAATCGACCTCGTGCTGGCCGGCGGTCCCGTCGCTGAGCGCGTCAAGGCGGCGTGGGTGGACCGCCAGGCGCGCAAGGGCTCGGGGCCCAGCGATCACGCCCCGGTGATCGTGGACCTCGACGAGGCGCCCGACGGTGACATCGGGCCTGTCGTCCCGCCGCCGTCAAACCCGGCGAGGCGCGGGACCAAGAAGAAGTTGCCGCAGCAGTCGCCGCCGGTCTAGGCGCGGCCGTGCGTTCAGTCGCGCGGCCGGTCGCGGTCACGCGAGGGCTGGACGCGTTTGGGCTCGCCCGGCATCTTGGGATAGTCGGGCGGGTAGGGCATGTCAGTGAGGCCGTTGGCGAGGTCAGCCTCGTAGAGGTCGAGCAGTGTCTGCAGCGGGTACGCGGCGTCGTCGATGGCGGCGTGGACGTCGCCCTTTTTCGCGAAGCGGGCCGGCATGGTGGCCACGGTGAAGTCCTCGGGCGCGACATGGGGGAGCTCGTCCCAGTCAAGCGGCGCGGACACCGGCGCGCCGGGCTTGGGGCGGATGCTGTAAGCCGAGGCGATGGTGCGGTCACGCGCGTTCTGGTTGAAGTCGATGAAGATCCGCTCACCGCGCTCCTCCTTCCACCAGCTCGTGGTCACCTGATCGGGCAGCCGGCGCTCCAGGGCCCGGGCGAAGGCGATGGCGGCATGCCGGACGTCGATGAACGTCCACCGCGGCTCGAGCCGGACGTAGATGTGCAGGCCGCGCCCTCCGGAGGTCTTGGGAAAGCCGGTGTAGCCGAGCTCGCCCAGCAGCGCGCGCGCCTCGGCGGCCGCCCGGGCGGCGTCGGCGAAGTCCGTGCCGGGCTGGGGGTCGAAGTCCAGGCGCAGCTCGTCGGGGTGGTCGGCGTCGGCGCGGCGCACCGGCCACGGGTGGAAGGTGATGGTCCCCATCTGGCCCGCCCAGGCGACGACGGCCAGCTCGGTGGGGCAGACCTCGTCGGCATCGCGTCCCGAGGGGAACTGGATGCGGGCCGTCTGCACATACTCGGGGGCGCCCTTGGGCACCCGCTTCTGGTAGAAGGCGTCGCCGGGGCGCCCGTCGCGGGTGGAGAGCACGATGCCCGGGAACACCCCCTTGGGCCAGCGCTCGAGCGTGGTGGGACGCTCGCGCAGCGCGCGCATGATCCCGTCGCCGCCGCTCACGTAGTAGCGGACGATGTCGCCCTTGGTCACCTCCGCGGTGCGCTCGGTCTCCGGGAAGATGACGCGGCTGGGGTTCGAGACCCGGACCTCGCGGCCGTCGGCGTCCACCATGATCTCTTCGGTCTTGGCCATGTCGTCTGAGAAGTTCTACGGCACGACGGGGGTGTGGCGCGCGCCCAGGGCGTTGGCCAGCGTCCGGTGGGCGGGCCCTGAGCCGATGACGACCGACCGCGTGAGGTCGAGGCCGCGAGCGGCCGCGAAGGCGACCGCCAGCCCGGGCAGGGGCGGGCGACACCAGCAGCGGGGCGGCCCGGCGCCGTGCGGACACAGCGCCCGCGACAGCTCACCGCGGACGGCGCGCTGGAGGAGAGCCGCGGCTGCGTCGAGATCGTCGAGAGTCCCGTCGGGGCGCCAGTCGAAGAGCAGATGCGGCGCCGTCGGGTCAGCGGCCGCGACGGCTGCCTCCCAGCTGGGGTGATCGAGCGCGGGGGCGGCGACGAGCACCCCGCCGCTTTGAGTCTCAGCGGCGGGGGCACGCTGAAACGTCACCTCCTCGACGGCGGCGAAGCCCTCGTCGAGCGCCGGCGGCTCGAGCTCGCGCAGCGTGCGCATCTGGGAGGTGGGCGCCATGACCCCCTCGGTGCTTCGCGCCATGACGCGCAGCTCCTCGGGGGTGGGCAGCGTCCCGTGCAGCGCCACCAGCCGGGACACGAGGTTGACCTGCGCCTGGGCCAGCGGAGTGCTCAGCCACACGCAGCGCAGCGCCGCCCCGTGGCGGACGGCCGTGTCGATGACGTGGCTGCGCGCGGCGCGGGTCAGGTACGTGTTGTCCAGGACGATCTCCCGCGCGCCGGCGGCCAGCCGCTCGTCGAGCGCGTCCGCGATCTGGTGCAGCGAGCCGCCGCGCTCGTCGCGGTTGAGGCGCTCATAGCCGCGGCTGACGTACTCGCGGGCGAGGCGGGTCTTTCCGGCCCCGGGGATGCCCATGACCATCACCGCCTCCGCGTCGGGGTTGGCGTGGGGCCGGGCGGGGGCCGACGTCGCTCGGGGCGCCGGGCCCAGGAGCGCCCGGTCAGACCGGCTCAGCGTCAGCGCCGCCGCGCCGGCCGCGCTGCGCGCCGTCTCGGGGCGCCGGGCGCCGGGGATCGCGACGACGGTGGGGGAGAGCGACAGCAACCAGGCCAGGGCCACCTCGGCGGGCTCGGCGTGGTGGTGAGCCGCCACCTCCGCCAGCCCCGGGCGGCGCGCCAACCTGGGCGCCCGGCGCACGCCACCCAGCGGCGAGTAGGCGATGAGGGCGATGCCCAGCTCCGCACAGCGCTGGACCACGCCGCCGCGTAGCGGACCGTCGTCGGCGACGCTGAGCGCCACCTGTACGGCGCTGATGGGGGCGAGGGCGAGCGCCTCGTCGAGTTGGTGGCGGTTGATGTTGGAAAGCCCGACGCGGCGCACGAGACCCTCGGCGTGCAGCCGCGCCAGCGCGCGCACCGACGTCGCCCAGGGCGTGCGCGGGTCGGGAGCGTGCAGGAGGTAGGTGTCGATGGCCAGTCCATCCAGCGCGGCGAGGCTCGCCTCGCAGTCGGCGTGGATCGCCTTGGCCCGGCCGTCGGGCACCCATTCGCCGCCCGGGCGCGTCATCCCGCCCTTGGTCACCACGCGGGTGGTGTCCCCGGCGCCGGACCGTCGCAGGGCTGCGGCCAGCAGCCGCTCGTTGTGGCCGAGCTCGCTCGCGCCGTGGCCGTAGGCGCGCGCGGTGTCGAACACGGTGATCCCGGCGGCCACCGCCGCCGAGATGGTCGCGGCGGCGCGCTCTGAATCGCGGTCGGGGTCGGTGGACAGCCGCATACAGCCGAGGCCGATCCGCAACTCCGACGGGGCCAGCCAGTCCGGGGGCATGCGCCAAGCCTATGGCCGCGGCGGTCATTTCCCTGACTGCACCATGTGAGCGCTCACAATTTGTGGTTTCAGGGTCGCGCACAGGGGTACCTAGCGGTCCGCCAGGGTAGAACGGAGAGGGAGGACGGAGATGGCTTCCAGGCTGATGGCGCGTGTCGCGGTGGTGGCGCTGACCGGTGCCTTCGCATTGTTGGGGAGCGGGGCGGCCCACGCGGCCGTTGCGTCGGGGAGCGACCTGGGGCCGGTGGGGTGGAGCTCGGGCTCCGGGGACCCCAACCTGGGCGTGCTCAACGACGGGACGCGGACCGTGAACTTCGACGCGGGCTGGCGCTTCAAGCTCGTCAACACCGCCAATGCGACCGATCCCACCGGCACTGACGGGACTTCGGCGGACCCGAAGGCGGACGCGCCGGGATTTGACGACTCCGCCTGGCAACCCCTGACGCTCCCGCACGACTGGAGCATCACCCAGGCGCCCGATCCCAGCCAGAGCAACGCGACGGGCTACTTCCCCGGCGGGCTGGGGTGGTATCGCAAGACGTTCACGCTGCCCGCGTCGATGGCGGGCAAGCAGATCTCGCTCGACTTCGACGGCGTGTTCGAGAACTCCTACGTCTATCTC
>DASXCN010000311.1:0-2784 GCA_036491155.1 Solirubrobacteraceae bacterium
CTCGGCTGCGTTCAGGTTCTATTCTCAGGTATACGAGGAGGGCCAGCGATACCTGAACCGCGCAAAACATCGAGCAGGCGCCTGAGCCGAGCCGTCGGCCGCGGTGACGTGGGCGCTAACGGCAAGTCGGGCGGGGACAAGGCCGAGGGTGACGGCGTCTCGACGGTCCTGGCCTCTGACCGTCCACGCGTCGACGGCGTGGTCGGACCGGGCGGCGAGACGGCGGTGCAGAACGCCGAGCTGTCCCCGTTCGAACGGCGGCTGCTGGGGGACCTGTTCGCGATCGTGGAGGAGCACGCCGA
Source organism: Solirubrobacteraceae bacterium (assembly GCA_036491155.1). Classification (GTDB taxonomy): domain Bacteria; phylum Actinomycetota; class Thermoleophilia; order Solirubrobacterales; family Solirubrobacteraceae; genus Palsa-465. The sequence goes on from DASXCN010000311.1 coordinate 303, forward strand.
GCAGGCGCTGCCCGTCGATCGCGAGCGTGTCGAGGAGGCCTTCGCCTACGCCTGCCTGCACCACGCCGACCAGCGCCGCCTCTCGGGGGAGGAGTTCATCATCCACCCCGTCGGCGTGGCCAAGATCTGCGCCGGGATGCGGCTGGACACGGAGACCCTGTGCGCCGCGCTGTTGCACGACACCGTCGAGGACACCAGCGCGTCGCTGGAGGAGGTGGGCGAGACCTTCGGGGAGGAGATCGCCGGGCTGGTCGACGGCGTCACCAAGCTTGACAGCCTGACCTTCCAATCGCGCGACGAGGCCCAGGCCGAGAACTACCGCAAGATGGTGGTGGCGATGGCCACCGACATCCGGGTCATCCTCATCAAGCTCGCCGACCGGCTGCACAACATGCGGACGATCTCGGCCATGTCCAAGCAGAAGCAGCTGGAGAAGTCGCGCGAGACGCTCGACATCTATGCCCCGATCGCGCATCGCCTCGGCATCCACGCCATCAAGTGGGAGCTGGAGGATCTCGCCTTCCAGACGCTGCACCCGCGCAAGTACAACGAGATCAAGGGCCTGGTGGCCCAGCAGCGCGCCGACCGCGAGCGCTACGTCAACGAGGCCGGCGAGATCGTGGCCAAGGAGCTGGCCGAGCTCGGCATCCTCGCCGACATCTCCGGCCGCGCCAAGCACTTCTACTCCATCTACGCCAAGATGACCAAGAAGGGGCGGGAGTTCAACGAGATCTACGACCTGACCGCGATGCGGGTGATCGTCGATTCGGTCAAGGACTGCTACGGCGCCGTGGGCGTCATCCACTCGCTGTGGAAGCCGCTGCCCGGGCGCTTCAAGGACTTCGTCGCGATGCCGAAGTTCAACATGTACTCCTCGCTGCACACGACGGTGATCGGTCCCGAGGGCCGGCCGTTGGAGATCCAGATCCGTACGCGCGAGATGCACGAGCTCGCCGAGTTCGGGATCGCGGCCCACTGGATGTACAAGGAGGGCGGCCCCGGGCGTGGCGGCCCCAACGGCGCCCGCTCAGACTCCGACGGCAAGCTCAAATGGCTGCGCTCGCTCATGGACTGGCAGCAGGACATGGCCGACCCGCGCGAGTTCATGGAGAACCTCAAGGTCGACCTGTTCGAGGACGAGGTCTTCCTGTTCACGCCCAAGGGCGAGGTCAAGTCCCTGGCCGCCGGCTCCACACCGCTGGATTTCGCCTACGAGATCCACACCGACGTGGGCCACCGCTGCGTCGGCGCCAAGGTCAACAACAAGATCGTGCCGCTCTCCTACCAGCTGCGCTCCGGCGACATCGTGGAGGTCCTCACCTCCAAGCGCGAGCGCGGACCGTCCCGCGATTGGCTGGCCCTGGTCAAGACGACCCGCGCGCGCAACAAGATCAAGGCGTGGTTCAAGGCCGAGAGCCGCCGCGACACTGAGCACAGCGGCCGCGAGCTGCTGCAGGATGCGCTGCGCAAGCAGGGACTGCCGGCACAGAAGCTCGTTGGCTCGCCGCTGCTGGCCGACGTCATCCGCGAGATGGGCTTCAAGAAGGGCGACGACTTCTACATCGCGCTCGGCGGAGCCAAGATCTCGGCCACCACCGTCGTCAACAAGGTCATGCAGCGCCTCAAGCAGGGTGAGGCCGCCGAGTCTGAGCCGACCGCCGCCGACGATCTCATCCAGACCAGCCGCCGGCGCAGCCGCCCCACGACCTCCTCCTCTCGCTACGGGATCGTCGTCGAGGGCATCGACGAGGTCATGCTCCGCCTGGCCAAGTGCTGCCGGCCGGTCCCGGGCGACCCGATCGTCGGCTACATCTCCCTCGGGCGTGGGATCACCATCCACCGCGAGGACTGTCCCAACGTGGCCGTGCTCAGGAAGGACCCCGAGCGCTTCACCAACGTCTCGTGGGACGGCGACGCCGAGACCTCCTTCCGCGTCGAGATCGAGGTCGACGGCTGGGATCGCCACCGCCTCCTCGAGGACATGTCGAGGACCTTCGCGGAGGCGGGCATCAACATCCTCGACGCCCACTGCACCGTCAACCACCCGATGGTCAAGAACCGGTTCGTGGTCGAGGTGGGGGATACCCGCACGCTCGATCAGGCCATCAACCGGCTGCGCAACATCGACGCGGTCTTCGACGCCTACCGGGTCACCCCGGGCGCCGGCTAGCCCCAGCCCGCGGCCAAAGTAAACTTATAAGTTTACTTGGGGGGGGTGTGGTGTGAGACGAACGTCAACTGCGGCTACCGAGAACGGAGCCAGGGTGGCATCGGCGCTGATGATGTCTCTCGGCGCGACGTGGGAGATAACCGCTCTGTGGTGATGGTTATCTCCCAAGACCCCCTGCAAAGCATCTGATTTCAGCCACCCGCGCCGGCACCCCGCCGCCGTTCCCCAGCAGGCAGTTGACGTTCGCTTCATGCCCCGCCCCAACGACCCACGGCAGACCGCGCGCTAGCCGAGAGCCGGGCCATCCCGCCG
>DASXCN010000312.1:0-1895 GCA_036491155.1 Solirubrobacteraceae bacterium
ACCTCGAGACGCACATCCTCTCCGCGGCCGCAGCCGCCGGCGTCGACATCGAGGGCGGTGCGGACATCAACGTGCTGATGGAGCCCGCCGTCGCCGAGCGCGACATCCGCCTGCACGGCGCGGTGGATGCCTACGTCCCGCTGCACGACGCCTGCTCCGGACACGAGCGTCTCGCCCGCGAGGCGGGCAACGCGGTCCTGCGCCTGGGCAGTGGCGAGCTGACGGCACGGCTGACCGTGACGGCGAGCGCCGCGGAGGCGATCGCGCAGCGGTCCTGAGCCGTCGCGCGGGCTCAAGTCACGCCGGATCGCGCCGATTACCCACGCATGTCTGTGCGCCCTCGCGTCTCGGTGATCGTCACCGCTTATAACCTGGCCCACTACCTGCCCGCCGCGCTGGACTCGGCGCTGGCCCAGGAGTCGCCGGGTGGCGAGATCCAGATCATCGTCGTCGACGACGGATCCACGGATGACACCCAGGAGGTGCTGGCCGCCTACGCGGGCCGCGTCGAGGTGATCCGCCAGGAGAACGGCGGCCTGGTCAAGGCCGTCGACACCGGCCTGAGCGCGGTCCGCGGCGAGTACATCGCCCTGCTCGACGCCGACGACGAGTGGCCGGCTGACCGGCTGCGCCGCCATGCCGAGATCCTGGACGCCAACCCGCAGGTGGGGCTCGTCCACGGCGACATGGAGGTCATCGACGCCGACGGCAACACCATCCACCCCTCGTTCTTCGCCTGGAAGAAGGAGGACGCCAGCGACGGGCGCGTGCTCGCCCGCCTGGCCAGGGACAACTTCGTCTCCGGCGGCGCCAGCACCTTCCGCGCCTCGCTGCTGCCGGCGATCTGGCCGATCTCGCCCGACGCCGCCTACCCCGACTGGTGGATCGCCACCAACGTCGCTGCGGTCTCCGAGATCGTCTATGACCGGGCCAACGCCAACCGCTACCGCTTTCACGGCAGCAACATGGGTCTCGGCGCCGACCGTCCCAAGCTGCTGGCCATCGAGCGCCGCGAGCTGCCCTTCCGGCGCTGGATGATGCACCACCTCGTCGCCGACGACACCGTCTCGCTCGCCGAGCTCGGGCAGTTCGTGTTCCGCTGGCGCGGTGCGCTGGCCCACGGCGGCATGTCGGCCGGAGCCAGCGTCCGCACGCTGCTGGAGGTCGATCGCGACGCGGCGGCCGCCGAGATCGCGTACGCCGAGTCGCTGCCGCACGGCCGTGAGCGTTGCCTCGCGCTGGTGCGCGCCCTGGCTCACGATCCCTTTGATGGCGCCACCGGAACCGATCTGGAGATCGCGATCATGGAGGCCACGGGCCAGCCTCAGCTCTGGCCCGAGCCCTCGCCGCCGCTCATCCTGCTGGAGGCGCGCGCGGAGCTCACCCTGGGGTTCCTGGATGAGGTGCTCGAGCGTCCCGAGCGGTTGCGCGCCTACGCCGAGGCCACCGCGGCCTCGGGCGACGGGACCCTGGTCATCCTCGCCGCGCCCGGGGCCGACCTGGCCCCGCTGGTGGCGCTGGTGGAGTCAGACCCGGTGTTGAGTGACCCGCGCTGTGACCTGCAGGCCTGCACCGAGCCCGCCTCGACCCCGGGGCGCCGGTTGCTCGCCGGGCGCGCCTGCGCTGTGCTCAGCTTGGGTGACGTGCCCGAGGCGTATCGCGGGCTCCCCGTGCACGCCTCGGTGGCCGCGGCCGCGCCTGTGGCTCCGGCCGCGCTGGCTGCCTGAGCACCGCTCGCGAGGGGCGGGGTGACGCGCCTCCGGGCACGTGCCTCGAGTTATGCACCGTATGCGGGCTTATCTTTCGCAGCGGGGCTGCGAGGCGGCTCAGGCGGCCGCGGCGGCCCGCAGGCCGGGGAGCGCGTCGGCGGCCACCGCGGGCAGTGCGGTGAACGG
>DASXCN010000313.1:0-4835 GCA_036491155.1 Solirubrobacteraceae bacterium
CGGGATCACGCCCGTGCTCTCGATGTTGCGGACCCTGGTCGACGAGGGCCACGACGGCGAGATCGCCTTCCTGCACTTCGCCCGCACCGAGTCTGACTGGCTCTATGAGCCCGAGGTCCGGGCGCTGGGCACGCGCCACCCGCGCCTGCAGGTCGCCTATCGGACCACCCGCGGCACCGATCCACAGCGCCTGGATGCGGCCGAGGTGTCCGCGCTCATCGGCGACGCGGCGGGCGCGACCGCCGCCGTCTGCGGTCCGCCGAGCCTCGTCGACGCCGCCCCGGGCGTCTGGGCGCAGCTGGGCGGTGACCCTGCACGGCTGCTGACCGAGACCTTCACCCCGCCGCGCCTGCTGGTCAGCGGCGAGGCGGCGACCGGAACCCTGCGCTTCCTGCGCAGCGACCGGACCGCGTCGATCGGCGGGGGCACGCTGCTCGAGCAGGCCGAGGCCGCCGGCCTCTCCCCAGAGTTCGGCTGCCGCATGGGCATCTGCCACACGTGTACCTGCCGCAAGACGGCCGGCGCGGTGCGCAACCTGCGCACCGGCGCGGTCTCAGACGAGGAGAACGAGGACATCCAACTGTGCATCTCGGCTCCGGCCGGGGACGTCGCGCTGGAGCTGTAGCGCGAGAACCCGCGACACCAAAGGAACTCTCAAGATGACCACCGAACCAGCACCCCCCAACCTCACCGCGGAGCAGATCGAGGCGCTCGGCGCCGAGCTCGACGAGCTGCGCGGGCGGACCGTCGCCGACCTCGGCGAGCGCGACGCCACCTACATCCGCAACGTGATCAAAGCGCAGCGCGCGCTGGAGGTCACCGGCCGCGGGCTGCTCTTCGCGGGCTTCCTGCCGCCGGCGTGGATTGGCGGCACCACCGCCCTGGCCCTCTCCAAGATCCTCGACAACATGGAGATCGGCCACAACGTGATGCATGGCCAGTACGACTGGATGAAGGACCCTGCGCTGGACTCCAAGGGCTTTGAGTGGGACACCGCCTGCCCGGGCGACCAGTGGCGCTATTCCCACAACTACATGCACCACACCCACACCAACGTTCTGGGCAAGGACCGCGACATCGGCTACGGGATCCTGCGTATGTCCGAGGACCAGCCGTGGCGCCGCCGCGATCTCGGCAACCCGGTGTACGCGACGCTGCTGGCGCTGCTCTTCCAGTGGGGCGTCGCCGCCCACGACCTGGAGATCGACCGCATCGAGGCGGGCGAGATCACCTTGGCCGACAAGCGCGACATCCTGGGCGCGGTGTGGCGTAAGGGCCGGCGCCAGGTGCTCAAGGACTACGTCGTCTTCCCCGCGCTGGCAGGTCCGTCGGCGCCCTTCGTGCTCACGGGCGACCTGACTGCCAACCTCGCCCGCAACGTGTGGAGCTTCATGATCATCTTCTGCGGCCACTTCCCGGAGGGCACTCAGGAGTTCTCCGAGGAGGAGGTGGAGTCAGAGACCCGGGGCGGGTGGTACCTGCGTCAGATGTTGGGCTCGGCCAATCTCACCGGCAGCCGTCTGTTCCACATCCTCAGCGGCAACCTGTCACACCAGATCGAGCATCATCTGTTCCCGGACATCCCGGCTCACCGCTACGCCGAGATCGCCACCGAGGTCCGCGCGATCTGCGAACGCTACGGGCTGCCCTACAACGCCGGGCCTCTGCACAAGCAGTTCGGCTCGGTGGTCAAGAAGATCGTGCGTCTCGCGCGGCCCGGCGGGCGTCCGGCTCAGCCTGAGTCCCATCCGGTCGCGCACGAGCCGGAGCTGGCCATGGCCGCCTGACGCACCGGATTGACGTTTCCGTCACCCGCCGCGTACGCTCATGGCGACGGAGACCGCCAGTCACGGGAGAGAGACATGCGCGAAGGCCTGATGATGGACGACTATCCGCTCTCGCTGACGAGCATCGTCGAGCGGACCGAGCGGCTGAGTCCTCAGCGCAAGGTCGCCTTCCGCCGTCCGGACGGGTCCGTGGGCCACACCACGCTGGGCGAGTGCGCCACGCGGGCCCGGCGGCTGGGCACGGCGCTGCGAGAGCTGGGGATCGCCCCGGGCGATCCCGTCGGGACCCTGATGTGGAACCAGCCCGAACACGTCGAGGTGTACTTCGCCCTGCCCTCGATGGGGGCGGTGCTGCACACGCTCAACCCGCGGCTGCACCCCGACGAGCTGAGCTTCATCGTCAACGACGCCGAGGACAAGGCGGTCATCGTCGACGAGTCGCTGCTGGAGGTCTTCGAGTCCTTCCACGACGCCCGGGACTTCGAGCATGTGATCGTGGTCAGCCGCGAGAACCCGGTGCCCGACGGCTATCACGACTATGAGGCGCTCATCGCCGCCGCCGGACCGATGCAGTGGCCCGAGGCCGATGAGCGCGCCGCCGCCGCCATGTGTTACACGTCGGGCACCACGGGGCGGCCCAAGGGCGTGGTGTACTCGCACCGCTCCCTGGTGCTGCACTCCCTCAACGCGGCTCTGCCTGACAGCAACGACCTGGGCTCGCGCGACACCGTCCTGCCGGTGGTGCCGATGTTCCACGCCAACGCCTGGGGCCTCGTCTTCACCGCCGCGCTCGTCGGCGCCGGCCTGGTCCTGCCGGGGCCGCACCTGGACGCGGTCAGCGTGCTCGACCTCCTCGCCGGTGAGCAGGTGACGGTGACCGCGGGCGTCCCCACGGTGTGGATGATGATGCTGCAGGCCATCGACGCCGAGCCCGAGCGCTGGGACCTGAGCAGGCTGCGGATGCTCCTCGTCGGGGGCTCGGCGGTCCCGCGCAGCATGCTCGTGGGCTTTGACCGCCACGATCTGACGATCATCCAGGCATGGGGGATGACGGAGACCTCCCCGCTGGGCAGCGTGTGCCGGCTGCCCATCGAGCTTGACGAGGCCCCCGAGGACGAGCGCTATGACTACCGCGCCCGGCAGGGGCGCCCGAGCCCCTTCGTGGAGATCCGCGCCCGGGGCGACGACGGCGAGCTCATCGCGTGGGATGACCAGGCCATGGGCGAGCTGGAGGTCCGCGGCCCGTGGGTCGCCCGCGCCTACCACCAGGGCCGCGGCACGGAGAAGTTCACCGACGACGGCTGGTTTGTCACCGGCGACGTGGTGACGATCGACGCCACCGGCAACCTGAAGATCTGTGACCGCTCGAAGGACCTGGTCAAGTCCGGCGGCGAGTGGATCTCCTCGGTGGACCTGGAGAACCTGCTCATGGCCCACGAGGCCGTGGCCGAGGCCGCCGTCATCGCCATCCCCGACGAGCGGTGGGGTGAGCGGCCGCTGGCCGTGGTGGTCGTGCGCGAGGATCACTCCGCCGATGCCGAGGACCTCAAGGCGCATCTCGCCCAGCACTACGCGAAGTGGCAGATCCCCGATCGCTTCGAGTTCATCGACGAGATCCCGCGGACAGCGACCGGCAAGTTCAAGAAGACGACGCTGCGCGACATGTACGCCGGCACGAAGGTGTAGTGCTTCACCGGTTCACGCGTGCACTCGCCCTGGGTGCGCTCATCGGGGGGATCGGCGCCGCGACCGCGCGGGCGGACTACAACGTCATCAACTGCGGCGGGAGCCCCGCGCCGGCCTGGTTCGAGGGGCTGGACTCGAGCGCCGGGTTCGCGGCGGCCAGCGACGGCTGCACGACCGGCGGCGCCTACGGCTTTGACATTGCCGGCACCTCGATGACCCCCAACACCGATGTCGGCGTCGGCCTGAGGGCTCCCAGCGGCCTCGCGTTCACGCACGTCACCGTGCACTACGACACGATCCCCACCAGCGCCGGTGCGGAGGCCTTCATGCGGATCGAGCATGACGGCAGTCTGATGATCGACGCCCTGATGGGGAACGCCACCGCCGGGACGGACCTCAGCGCCGGTCTCCCCGACACGCGGGACATCACCTTCAACGTGTACTGCTCCAGCTCGGATGGCAGCGTGCCCTGTTCGTTCACCAGCACCAACATCCTCACCCTGGGGGCGATGACGCTCACCCTGCACGACACGGGCCAGCCGACGGTGTCGGCGACCGGCGGCAACCTGGCCGTCGCCGGCGCCTACGCGGGCGTGCAAACGCTGTCCTTCAGTGCCGCGGACGCCGGGTCAGGCGTCGATCATGTCACCGTCGCGCTCGGCGCCACCGTGCTGGCCGCCGCCCAGAGCGTCTGTCAGACCTTCAACCTCTCGCCCTGCCCATCCACCGCGGCCGGGACCCTGGACGTCGACACGACCCGCGTGCCCGATGGCACCTACCCGGTCACGCTCACCGCCTACGACGCCTCAGGTGATGCCACGCCCGTGCAGGTATCGACGATCACCGTCGCCAACCACCAGGCGACACAGGTGTTGCCGCCTCCGACGAAGGCGGGCAGTGTGCACACGCAGGTGGAGATGCACTGGCGGTGGTACCCCACGCGCACGGTGCTGACCCACCTGGTGGTGCGCAGGTTCGCCCGCTCGGCCACGATCACCGTGCGATGCGAGGGCCGGCGCTGCCCGTTCAAGGTGACCCGGGGTGACGGACGCCACGTCCGGCGCTTCGTCAAGGCGATGGTGGGCCGCGTCTTTCACTCCGGGCAGAAGCTGACGGTGGTCATCGCGCAGCCGCGCCGGCGCGCCGAGCGCGGGCAGATCGCCATCCGCCGCAACCGCAAGCCGTTGGCCAAGCCGCTGTAGCTCGCGCCCCTTCGGGCGGCCCGGCGCTCACTCCGCGCCCAGCCGGGCCTTCTGCACCTTGCCCATGTCGTTGCGCGGCAGCTCGTCGAGGAAGTGGACGTCGCGCGGGCGCTTATGGGGCGCGAGCTGGCCGGCGACATGATCGACGAGCTCTGACTCG
>DASXCN010000314.1:0-3309 GCA_036491155.1 Solirubrobacteraceae bacterium
CGAGCGCACCACCACGGTCGTCATCGGCGGGGGCCACGCGGGCCTCGCCGCGAGCTGCTTCCTCAGCGACCGGTCGATCGACCACGTCGTTCTCGAGCGCGGGGAGGTGGCGAACTCCTGGCGGCGCGAACGCTGGGACTCGATGCGGCTGCTCACCCCCAACTGGCAGAGCCGCGTGCCGGGCCTTCGCTACGAAGGCCCGGATCCGGACGGCTACATGACGGTGGGCGAAGTGATCGAGTTCATCGAGCACTTCGCCAAGGTCTCGGGTGCTCCCGTCCGGACCGGCGTGAACGTGACATCGGTGCGGCCGGCCGACGATGGGTACCAGGTGACGACCAGCCAGGGCGAGATTCGCTCCCGGACCGTGGTCATCGCGAGCGGCGCCTGCAATCGGCCAGCGGTGCCGCCGGTCAGCGATGGTGTCCCGGCGTCCGTCGAGCAACTGACGCCGCTGCGCTATCGCGACCCCGGCCAGCTACCCGACGGCGGCGTGCTCGTGGTGGGCGCCTCGGCCACCGGGGTGCAGCTGGCCGCCGAGCTGAGGCGATCTGGCCGGCCGGTGACTCTCTCGGTGGGGGAGCACGTCCGGTTGCCGCGCACCTACCGCGGGCGCGATGTGCTGTGGTGGATGGACGCGTCGGGCGTGTGGGACCAGCGGTACGACGAGGTCGAGGATCTCACCCGGGCCCGGCGGCTGCCGTCGCCGCAGCTGGTCGGGACCCCCGAGCGGGCGACGCTGGATCTCAACGCGCTCGCCTCGGCAGGCGTCGAGCTGGTGGGCCGCTGGGCGGCGGTACGTGACGGCCGCGCGCTGTTCTCCGGTGGCCTGCGTAACGTGTTCTCGCTCGCGGACCTCAAGATGAAGCGCCTGCTGGACACGTTCGACGAGTGGGCCAAGGCGGAGGGGCATCACGCTGAGGTCGGACCGCCCGGGCGCTTCGCGGCGACACGCGTGCCCGAGTCGGCGCGGCTGCAGCTTGACCTGGGAAGTGGCGAGATCGCCGCGATCGTGTGGGCGACGGGTTTCCGGCCTGACTACCGGTGGCTCGACGTACCGGTGGTCGACGCCAAGGGCCAGCTGAAGCACGAGGGCGGGGTAGTCGGCAGCCCGGGACTGTACGCCCTGGGGCTGCCCGTGCTGCGGCGGCGCAAGTCCACGTTCATCTCCGGAATCGAAGACGACGCGCGCGAGGTGATCGATCACCTCGCGCGGTACCTGGCCGTGCACCAGTGATCGCGAGGGCCAGGACAGGGCCAGCTTTGCCTGGCTGGGACGCTACGGTCCCGCCTCGCCCCCGATTCCTGCTAGCCCCAATGCGCGGCACCGTACCCGCTGGAACTCTGCTGACATGGCTTTCGGTGTCCTCATTGTCGACGACAACCCATTGTTTCTAGAGGCCGCCCGAGATCTCCTCGAACAGGGGGGCCTGCGTGTCGTCGGCGTTGCCACTACCTCGGCGGAGGCGCTGCAGCAAGCGCAGCAGCTCAGGCCAGGCGTTGTCCTGGTGGACATCGTGCTCGGGGGTGAGAGCGGGTTCGAGCTCGCCCGGCGCCTGGCCAGCCAGCACCCGGATGGCGGGCCGGCCGTGATCCTGATCTCGACCTACTCGCAGGCCGATTTCGCGGGTCCGATCGCCGAAAGCCCTGCGACGGGGTTCCTGCCGAAGCCAGACCTGTCAGCTCATGCGGTCCGGCAAATCGTCGACGGTCACCGGCCGGGAGGGCCGAGCATCCGGTGCTAGCCGTCCGGATGGCCCGGAATCTGGACGTGCAGGGTCGTACCGTGGCCGAGCGGGCTGACGACCGAGATCGTGCCGCCGAGGGCCTCGACCCGGTCTTTCAGGCCGATGATGCCGGAGCCGCGGCTGGGATCGGCGCCGCCTACGCCATCGTCGCTGATCGAGAGGATGAGGGCGCCGTCGCTGCCGTCCAGCCGCACGTCGATGACCGAAGCTTGCGCGTGCTTGGCGACATTGGTGATCGCCTCCGACGCGATGTAATAACCGGCCGCTTCGACGTGCTCCCCGAGTTGCGGCCCGAGATTCAGGTCGAGTTCGACCGGCACTGCGGAGCGCCGGGCGAGTGCCTCGAGAGCTGGGCCGAGCCCCGCCTCAGACAAGATGGCCGGGTGGATGCCGTGCGAGACCTCCCGCAGTTCATCCACGGCGGTAACGAGACCATCAACCAGCAGCGACAGTTCGCCCCGGATTTTGTCCACCCGCTGGTGCGTCCTCATCTCGATCGTTCGCGCCTTCAGCGCGAGCGAGACGAGACGCTGCTGGATACCGTCGTGCAGGTCACGCTCGAGGCGCCGCCGCGTCTCGTCCGCGGCGGCCACGATGCGAGCGCGCGAAGCGGACAGCTCGGCGCGGCTCTGGGTGTTCGCGATGGCGGTTCCCAGCAGCTCGGTGAACTCGGCGAGACGACCCTCCGCTTGATCGGGGATGGGCCCATCCGTGGACGCGATCGTCACCAGCCCCCAGACGGTCCCGTCCACAATGATCGGCGCGGCGCCGACGCTATGCAGCCCCACCTCGCGCGCCTGGGCGGCGAAGGTGCCTCGCCGGTGTGAATAGTCCACCACCCGTCCCGCACGACCCGTCTGCCGCACGCGTGAGGCCAGCCCGGAGGCATGGTACGGCCATCGCGTGCCGGGATGGAACGGGTGCGGCCGGTCGCTCCAGGCCGCCATCACCGTCGTCGTCTCGTCGTCCTCATAACGCTGAACAGCGGCAACCGGCAGGTGCATCACCTCAGCAACCTCGCGAGCAACAGCGGTGAAGACCTCCCCGGTCTCCCCGCCCCGGGCTACCAGAGTGGCTACCCGCCGAAGCGCCGCCTGTTCCTGCGCCAGCCGCTCGATCTCGATCCGTGCGTCAGCGTTGGCGATCGCCGTGGCCAGGAGGTCGGTGAAGGCGGCCAGCCGGTCCAGGGTATCGGCGGGCAGCGGCGGGCGCGGGAAGCCGGCCGCCACGACCATCGCACCCCACACACGACCGCTGACGATGACGGGAACGCCGGCTGCCATGCCGATGTCGAGCTCCCTCGGTGGCCCGACAATGGCGCTCCTGATCTGCGTGTAGTCATCGATTCTGAGTGGCTGGCCGGTCTGCTGCAACGAGGCGACGATGCCCGGGTCACCGGCCGGGCAGGGCCAGAGTCGGCCGAGATAGGGCGAGACCTCGCCCGCCCCGGCGATCACTGTGGCAACGCCTTCCCGCTCGTAGCGGAACAGCCCAACATGCGGGACCCCGAACAGCCCAGCGACCTCGGCGGCGGCCGCCGTGAAGACATCGCCGGGCGGAA
>DASXCN010000315.1:0-1827 GCA_036491155.1 Solirubrobacteraceae bacterium
GGGGTGAGGCGGCCGATGGAGCAGCTGCCCAGTCCCATGCACCCCTGGTTGGCGAACCAGACGTTGCCGTCGGGCCCCGAGGTGAGGCCGAACAGATAGATCTGCCTGTTGGAGCCCAGCGGGATCTCGGTCACCGTGCCGGGCCGCTTCGCAAGCGCGCTCACCGCCAGCGCCCGCTCCGTGGGGCTCAGCGAGCGAGACGGCCCCCCGACCGCCCGCGCCGCCAGCGCCTGCGCGGGCCCCAAGAGGGCCATCAGCGCGGCGACGCCGACAGTAGCGGCGATCAGCTTGCGCACACGTCGATTCTACGGTCGCCCGCCCCTTCGCCGGGACGATTGCGCAGGACGCGGGAGTCGTCGGGCCGCCGTCGCGTGACGCCGACGGCGTCGAAGTAGTCCAACATCGCCTTGGCCTCGCGGCGCGAGACCCCGAGCCGGTCGCGCAGGCCTGGGAGGGTGAGGCAGCCGTCGCGGGCGATAGCACCACGGATCTCGGCCTCGACGCGGGTGAGCTCCGCCGGCCCCACGCGCTCGGCCAGGCCCAGCGCAGCCGGCCGCCGCAGCGCCTGGTCCGGCGGATCGGCTGCCCCGGCCTCACGCGACGTGTCGGGCGGGGCCAGCACCACGGCGCCCCCGAGCGTGCGCCGCCCGGCGCCGTCGCGCAGCACCACGGCGTCCCCGGGCGCAACCAGCAGCGGACGGACGCAGCGCAGCCGCAGACGGCCGTCACCGCCGCCGCGACCCACCCGGGCCGGCGTCACCCGCGTCCCGTGATGGACGTGGACCTGAGGTGGCAGCTCCCCGTGCAGCGTCCCGGGCGCGACATCGAGCACGAACGCCGCGCGCAGGGCCCCCGGCGCCGCCAGGGCATCACCGCGCTGCACCGCGTCGCGCGGGACGCGAGCCAGGTTGACCGCGAGACGCTGGCCGGCGACGGCGCGCTCGACGGTCGTGCCGTGGACCTCGAGGCCGCGGACCCGCGCCTCACCCCCGGCCGGATACACGGCGACGCGATCCCCGACCGCCAGCGCCCCGGCGACCAGCGTGCCCGTGACGACGGTGCCGGCCCCCGCGACCGTGAAGGAGCGATCGACGTGCAGGATGGGGGATGGGAGAGGTTTCGCCGCGCGGGCCCGGAGCCGTCCCGCCATCGCATCGAGCGCGTCGCGCACCGGCGCTCCGCGGGCGCTGAGCTCCGGCGGGCACGCCACCACGGGCGCGCCGGGGAGCAGCTCGCGCGCCTGCGTGACGGCCGCGCCTGGCGGAGCGAGGTCGGTCTTGGTGATGACGACGACCCCGGCCGCGACGCCCAGGGCGTCGAGGATCCGCGCGTGCTCGACGGTCTGCTCGCGGACGCCCTCGGTGGCCGCGATCACCATGAGGTAAGCGTCGATGCCGGTGGCGCCGGCCACCATGGTGCGGATGAAGCGCTCGTGGCCGGGCACGTCGATCAGCGACATCGGGCGGCCCGACGGCAGCGCCACGGCGGCGAAGCCCAGTTCGATCGAGAGCCCGCGTGCCTTCTCCTGCGCCAGGCGGTCGGTGTCGGTCCCGGTGAGGGCCGCCACCAGCGCGGTCTTGCCGTGGTCCACGTGGCCGGCGGTGCCCACGGTGACCGGCGCGGTGCCGCTCAGCATCGGCGGGCGCTCTCCACGCACCCCGCCGCCAGCGCGATCTCGTCGGGCGCCAGGGTGCGGGCGCTCAGGAGCACCCGCTCGTCCTGGATGCGGGCGACCAGCGCCGGGTGGCCGCGGCGCAGCCGCGCGGCGAACGCCTCGGCGCCCTCGGGCCCTGCCTGGAGCGCGACGGCCGGGCCGGGCAGCTCGTG
>DASXCN010000316.1:0-5311 GCA_036491155.1 Solirubrobacteraceae bacterium
ACAGGGCGCGAGCCCGGAAGGAGGCTCGCGGTCATGATCCCCGCTGCGTTTGACTACACGGCGCCCGCGTCGCTCCAGGACGCCATCACGGCGCTGGTGGACGGCGGCGAGGACGCCAAGCTCATCGCCGGTGGCCACTCGCTGATCCCGCTGATGAAGCTGCGGCTGGCGGCGCCCTCACTGCTGGTGGATCTGCGCAAGGTGCCGGGCCTGCACGGCGTCGAGCGCCAGAACGGGCATTGGCGCGTCGGCGCGCTGACCACCCACACCACACTGCAGACCTCGGAGCTGGGCGTGGTCTCCACGGTGGCGGGCACGATCGCCGACATGCAGGTGCGAAACCGCGGGACCATCGGCGGCTCGCTGGCCCACGGTGACGCGGCGTCGGACCTGCCCGCGGCCATGCTCATCACCGAGGCGGAGGTGACGCTGCAAGGCCCCGACGGCCAGCGCTCGGTCTCCGCCGCGGACCTGTTCAAGGGCTACATGACCACCGATGTCGGTGAGCACGAGGTCCTCACCGAGATCCGGATCCCGTCGCTCGACGGCTGGGGCTACGGCCATCAGAAGTTCAACCGCCGCTCCGAGGACTGGGCGATGGTGGGCGTGTGCGCCGTGGTCAAGGCGTCGGGCGGTGTGTGCGAGGACGTGCGGGTCGGGCTGACCCACATGGGCTCGGTTCCGCTGCGCGCGACCGCCACCGAGGAGGCGCTGCGCGGCCAGGAGTTGTCGCCCGAGAACATCGCCACAGCGGCCGAGCAGGCGGCGGAGGGGACCCATCCGCCCACCGATCTGAACGCCTCGGTCGAGTACAAGCAGCATCTGGTACGCGTGCTCACACGGCGTGCCATCGCCGACGCGGTGGGCGCCGGATAAAATCACGGACACGATGACGCTCGCGGCGCTGCAGTCGGTCAGAGCCGCGAGCGAGGTTCTCGCGGGCCAGGGGTATCTCGCCGATCGCCCGCTGGCGATGGCGGTCCACCTGGCCGGGGTGCTCGAGCAGCCGCTGCTGTTGGAAGGCGAGGCCGGGGTGGGCAAGACCGAGGTGGCCCGCGCGCTGTCGGCGGCCGTCGGCGCCAGGCTCATCCGCCTGCAGTGCCACGAGGGCATCGACCTGCACCACGCCGTCTATGACTGGGATTACTCGCGCCAGCTGCTGGCTCTGCGCGCCACCGAGCACGGCGTCGACGAGGGCGAGCTCTTCTCGCGCCGCTTCCTGCTGCGGCGGCCGTTGCTGGAGGCGCTGGAGTCCGACGCTGATGTGCCGGTCGTCTTGTTGATCGACGAGATCGACCGGGCCGACGACGAGTTCGAGGCCTTCCTGCTGGAGTTCCTGTCGGACTTCGCGGTGACGATTCCCGAGCTGGGGACGATCACCGCCGCGCGGCGCCCGATCGTGCTGTTGACCTCCAACCGCACGCGTGAGCTGCACGACGCTCTGAAGCGCCGCTGCCTCTATCACTGGATCGACTACCCCAGCCCCGAGCGCGAGCGCGCGATCGTCGCCGCGCGGCTGCCGGGCGTCCCCGAGGCCGTGGCGGCGCGCGTGGTGGAGGCGGTGTCGCGGCTGCGTTCCCAAGGCGATCTCTACAAGCTCCCGGGTGTGGGGGAGACGATCGTGTGGGCTCAGGCGCTGCTCGCGCTAGGCGACGAGGCGTCGCTGGACGACACGCTCGGCGTCGCCTTGAAGGTGCACGAGGACGTCCTGCGCGTACGTGAGCGCGGGGTGCTGGAAGGTGTCTGACTCAGGGTCCGGCGGGGACTCCGCGGTCGCGGTCTCCCTCGGGCCGCTGGCCGACGGGATGGTCGAGAGGCTCGGCGATCTCGCCGCCGTCCTGCGCGCCCAGGGATCTCGGGTGGGCGTGGGGGAGCTGCTGGCGGCCATGCGCTCGCTCGAGGTCGTCGACTGCGCGTCGCGCGACGACGTCCGGCTCGCCCTGCGTTCGGTGCTGTGCTCCCAGCACGCCGACCTGGAGCGGTTTGATCTGGCCTTCGTGGCGGTGTTCGGCGATGGCTCGGTGGCCTCGGCTGACGGTGCGGATCCGCTCGGCGCGCTCGGGCACATCGAGCGTCCCGCGCCGGTGATGGGGCTGTCGGATCCAGGAGGTGGCGCGGTCGAGGACGACGCCGAGGTGGTGCCCGCGGCGTGGAGCGACGTCGAGATGCTGCGCGAGAAGGACTTTGCCCGCTACACCGACTCCGAGGTGGCGCTGGCCCGTGAGCTGATCGCGCGCCTGGCGCAGCGGCATCCGACGCGGCTGTCTCGGCGCACACGGCCCTCGCGGCGGCGCGAGCGGGTGCCCGACCTGCGCGCGACGGTCTACGCATCTCTCCGGACCGCCGGAGAGCCGGTGCACCGGCGCTGGCGGGCTCCCACGGTGCGTCCGCGTCAGGTCGTCCTCGTCTGTGACGTCTCGGGGTCGATGGCGCCCTACGCCCGCATGCTGCTGCAGTACCTGCACGCCTGCGTGGCCGCGCAGCGCCGCGTGGAGGCGTTCGCCTTCGGCACCCGGCTGACCCGCATCACTCAGGAGCTGGCCGGGCGCGACCACGACCGGGCCCTGGACCGCGCCGCGGCCGCCGTCACCGACTTCTCGGGCGGGACCCGCATCGGCGCGGCCATCGCCGAGCTCAACCGCGTGCACGGGCGCCGCATCGGCCGTGGCGCGGTGGTCATCGTCCTGTCGGACGGCTGGGACCGCGGCGAGCCTGAGCAGCTCGAGACCGAGATGGCCCGCCTGCGCCGCGCCGCCTATCGGCTGGTGTGGCTCAACCCGCTGGCCGCCCACCCCGGTTATCAGCCGCTGGCGCGCGGGATGCAGGCGGCGGTGCCGCACACCGACCGGCTGCTGGCCGGCAACTCGCTGGCCTCGCTGGAGGAGCTGGCCACGATCCTGGAGGAGATGTAGCGATGGTGGATCTCGAGTGGGTGCAGACCTCTGAAATGCACGGGCCCGCGTTTGAGGACGTGGGCGATCCGCCGCCGCGCCTGGTGCTCTTCGGGGCGGTGGAGCTGTCGGCGGCGCTCTCGCGGTTGGGCCGTGCCATCGGCTGGCGGACCTATGTGGTCGATCCGCGCGCGCAGTACCTGCTGGCGGAGCGCTTCCCCGATGCCGACGAGCTGATCTGCGCGTGGCCCGAAGAGGCGGTTGCCCGTCTGGGAGGGATCGACGAGCGCACCGCGGTGGCCGTGCTGACCCACGACCCGGTGCTCGACGACCCCGCGCTGGTTCTAGCCCTGCGTTCGCCCGCGATGTTCGTGGGTGGGATGGGCTCGCGGCGCACCCAGGGGCGCCGGCGCGAGCGCCTGGTGGAGGAGCACGGACTCAGCGAGGAGCAGGTGGCACGGCTGGCCGGCCCGATCGGCCTCGACGTCGGCGCCCGCACCGCAATGGAGACCGCCATGTCGATCCTCGGCGAGATCGTGGCCGTGACCCATGGGCGCGACGGAGGCCGGCTACGGGCGGCGGAGGGCTCGATCCGCGAGGCCCGGGCCTCGTGACCCGGGTCCGCTGGATAGATCGCTCTAGCGAGACGGGCGGGACGTAGGTGGCGGTCGCGGGGCTCGTCCTGGCCGCCGGGGCCGGAACGCGGTTCGGCGCCTCGCCCAAGCAGCTGGCCGACTTCCACGGGCGCCCGCTCCTGGAGTGGGCGGTGCAGGCCCAGTGCGCGGTGCCCTCGCTGGATCCGGTGGTGGTGGTGCTGGGCTCGTCCGCGGCGTCGATCCGATCGGGTGTCGGCTTCGGGCGCGCCTGCACGGTGGTGTGCGACGACTGGGCGTCCGGGCAGGCGTCGTCGCTGCGACGGGGCGTGGAGGCCATGCTCGAGCGGGGGGCCGTAACGAAGGTGATCGTGACCCTCGGTGACGCGCCGCTGGTGACCCCCCAGGTCATCGCGATGTTCGTCGAGCAGCCGCCGCGGGCGCGGGCGGTGTACGGTGGCCGCCCCGGGCACCCCGTGGTGCTGGGTCCCGAGGAGATCGCGGCGCTGACCTCGCTGAAGGGCGACGAGGGCGCGCGGGCCCTTCTCCGGGGCGGGCCGCAGGTGGAGGTGGGACACCTATGCTCCGGGCGCGACGTCGATATCCCCGAAGACCTGGAGGAGGCCCGGCATGAAGCTAGAGCAGTCATTTGAGATCGCCGCACCGCTGGACCAGGTCTGGGCCGCACTGATCGACGTCCCGCGGGTGGCCCCCTGCCTGCCCGGTGCGGACATCAGCGGGCGCAACGACGACGGCACCTACGAGGGCAACTTCCGGGTCAAGATCGGCCCCACCGCCGCGGTCTATGCCGGCACCCTCGCCGTGGAGGCCGTCGACGAGACCGCGCACACGACGACGATGCAGGCCTCCGGCACCGACCGTCGTGGCCAGGGCGGGGCTCGCGCCACGATCGTGTCCGCAGTCAAGGAGGGCGGCCCGGGCACCACCGTCGTCGAGGTCACCTCCGACTACACGATCACCGGCCGCCTGGCCCGCTTCGAGCGGGGCGGGATGATCGACGAGATCGGCGCCCGGCTGCTCACGGAGTTCGCCGCGGCGCTGCAGACGATGTTGACAGGGCCCGGCGAGTACGAGACCTTCGTGGGCATGCCGGCCGTGTCGCCCGCCGGCGGTGCGGCCAAGCCCGAGTCCGAGGCGGAGAAGTCGCGGCGCAAGCCGCGCAAGGACCTGGCGGCGGCTGCCGAGGCGGTGGCCGCGGCGTCGCAGCCGGTCGTCCCGCCGGAGCCGCCCGAGCCCGAGCCCGTTGCGCCCGAGTCGGAGCCCCTCGGGCCGGAGCCGGAGCCCGCTGAGCCCGAGCCGGTGGCCGCTGAGCCCGAGCCGGTGGCCGCTGAGCCCGAGCCGGTGGCGGCGGAGCCGGGGGCGCCGGAGCCCGCCGAGCCGGAGCCCACGCCCGAGGCACCCGCGCCCGAGCCGGAGCCCGAAGCGCTGGACACCGAGTCGCTGCCCGACCTCGCGGTCGAGGCCGCGGCCGAGGAGGAGCTTGCCGCCGTCATGCCTGAGGCGTCCGAGGAGTCCGAGCCGCCCGCCGCCGAGGTCCCGCCTCCGCCGCCCATGCCGGAACCACTGCCCCCACCCCCGGCGCCCGAGCCGCCACCACCGCCGCCGGCGCCCGAGCCGCCCCCACCCCCTGCGCCGGAGCCCGAGCCGCTGAACGGCCTGGTTCTTATTCGCACGGTCGTCGTGGAGCGCGTCAAGAGCAATCCCGTCCCGATCATCGCCGTGCTGGTCGGGTTCGTGCTCCTGCGCCGTCGGCGGCGTCGGAAGCGCTAGAGCCCTCGCCGCGCCAGCGAGCGCGCCACGTCGGCG
>DASXCN010000317.1:0-2160 GCA_036491155.1 Solirubrobacteraceae bacterium
TGGTGTCCTCAAGCTCGGCGCCCTGGCGGTGGGCGGGCCGAAGATGAAGCTCCAGAAGCGCTGCGTGCAGCGGATGTTCGAGGCCAAGGGCACGGTGCTCGACCTCAGCGGCGTCTACGACGTTGCCCTGGAGACGCTGTGAGTGCGGTCAGGCGCCGGCGCCCAGGCGCGACTTCGAGAACACGAACTTGCCCATGGGCCCGTCGAGCGCGCTGTCGGCCTCGGGCCGCCACAGCACGGTGTCCTCGATCTTGCGAGCCAGGGTGAAGTCCTTGTCGGTGATCCCGCCGGCCGAGTGCGTGGCCAGCTTGACCCAGAGCTTGCCCCAGGTGACGTTGAGGTCGGCGTGATGGCCGGCGGCCTCGCACAGATAGCCGACGGCGTTGACGGCCATCAGGGTCGTGGGCCAGCCATCGGTGTTGTACTTGCGCCGGATCCAGTCGCCCTCGTAGTACCACTCGTCAAGCCCCAGCTCGGACAGCTTGGCGGGAATCTCATCCGTTGTGTAGGTCCGCTCTTTGCTCATGGTCGAATGATATGCCCCGGGTAGCCGGCGTCGACCCCGGTACGGTCTCGTTCGATCTGTGCGTGCTGGAGGATGGCGAGCCCGTCCTCGAGCAGGTGTTCCAGGCCGGCTCGCTCAGCGCCGACAGCCGGCCGCTGCTGGAGGCACTCACCCGCCACGGCCCCTTTGACCTCGTCTACGGTCCGAGCGGCTACGGACTGCCGCTGGTCGCCGCAGCCGACATCGGGGAGCGCGAGTTGGCCGAGATGGTGCTGGTGCGCCCCGACGAGGCGCATGCCGACGCCGGCGTCGGCGGGCTGCGCTCGCTGCTGCGCGCCCTCGTCGACAGTGGCCTGCCCGTCGTCTTCGGTCCCGGCGTCATCCACCTGGCCTCGGTCCCGCCGCACCGCAAGTACAACCGGATCGACATGGGGACCGCGGACAAGGTGTGTGCCGCGGCCTACGCGATCGCCGACCAGTCGTCGCGACTCGGGATCGCCGCTGAGCAGAGCTCGATGGTCCTGCTGGAGCTCGGCGGCGCCTTCACCGCGGCGCTGGCCATCGACGCCGGCCAGATCGTCGACGGCATGGGCGGATCGTCGGGGCCTCTCGGTGCCCGTGCCGTGGGCGCGCTGGACGGCGAGGTCGCCTACCTGCTGGCGCCCGTGCTGCGCAAGGACACCCTCTACAGCGGCGGGGCCCTGGATCCGGCCGGGACCCTTGAGACAGCCGACCTGGACGCGCTGTGGGCCTCGGCGGACCTGGCCGAGGGCTGGACGGCGCTGCGGGAGGCCGCCGCCAAAGCGGTGCGCGCCCTGCTGGTCAGCGTGCCGGCCCCGCGCGAGATCGTCGTCTCGGGCCGGCTGGCCCGCCTACCCGCGCTCGTCGCGGTCCTGGCCGGATCGTTGGAGGACGTCGCGCCGGTGATCTCGCTGGTGCCCGGCCGCGCCAGCGCCGCCGCGCACGGGGGCGCGCTGCTCGCCGATGCGCTGGCGGGCGGCCGCCACGCGGGCCTGGCGGACGCGCTGAGGCTGCGTGAGTCCAGCGGGACCGCGCTTGACAATCTGCGGGTCATCGGCGCCACTACGATCACGCTTGGGTGACACTGGTTTTCGGGTGATCGAGGTACCTCACCGATCGGGTCACTGTGGGTGACTGACCGGTCAGTGTCAATACCTACCCGAACGGACAGGTTCACACCCTGACCGTTCGGTCTTCTCTCCGAAGCCCGGTTGTGGCAGCGCCGTGCCCCTGTTAGGTTCGTTTTGCCCGTTTTCCGGATGGAGGGAGAGACTTGCCGTGACCGCCACAGTCGACGAGAGCGTGATGGAGGGGCTGGCAAAGCAGAACGGCGTGACACTCGGGCGAGTGCTCGGCCGCGGAAACGTCGGGATGGCCGAGGAGGGACCCGATGGCAAGATGCACGCCACCATCCGGATCCCGTTGGATGAGCTTGTTTTCGATCCCGGCGTCCTGGTCCTCCCTCACGGGGGCGAGCTGGAGCTCGAGATCATCAACGACGACAACAACTCGCACTGCGCGGTCCTGCCGTGCAACGGCGACTCCAAGTTCATCTGGCTGGTCAACTTCTCGAAGGGGAGCGCGACCCTCCAGCTCGACGGACCGGGCTACTACTGGTATGGCTCGCGGACCGG
>DASXCN010000318.1:0-2716 GCA_036491155.1 Solirubrobacteraceae bacterium
GGGTGCGCGGTCAGCGTCTGCGTGGCGGGCGCGCCGATGCCGCCCAGCTTGGGCCACCCGTTGTAGGTGATGACGGCGCTGCCGAACACGAACAGGATCGAGGCAGCGAGAACCAGAGTTCCCGCAGTTCCCAGGCCGGCGAGGTAAGCACGAGTGGCTCGCACGAGTACTTAATCGGCGGCTGACGCTGTGGCTTTAATCGGACCGATGGCCAGGGGCGGCTGGGCATGCGCGGACCCGCGCGAAACTCATCGGTCGCGTTCAGGCTCGGCTTAGGCCATCTGCCAAGATAGGAGGCACCATGGCCGCTCCCCAATCATTCGGTCGCGACCGGGGTCTTCAGACCCGGATGCTGGCCACCGCGTTCCTGCTGGGGCTCGTCTACGTCGTCCTCATCGCGGTGCTCATCGCCGCCGGAGCCGGGGCGGTGACGGTCGCGATCATCGCCGGAGCGCTCTTCCTGGTGCAGTACTTCAGCGCCGACAAGCTGGCCCTGGCCTCCATGGGCGCGCATGAGGTGACCGCCGAGGAGGCTCCCGAGCTCTACGGCACGATCGAGCGCCTCTGCATCCAGGCCAACCTGCCGATGCCCAAGGTCGCCATCGCCGACACGCCGATGCCCAACGCGTTCGCGGTCGGCCGCTCGCCCAGCACCGCCACCGTGTGTGCCACCACGGGCCTGCTGGGGTTGCTCAACCAGGCCGAGCTGGAGGGCGTGCTGGGGCACGAGCTGACCCACGTCGCCAACCACGATGTCATGTACATGACGATTGCCAGCTTCTTCGCATCGATCGCCGCCTTCATCGTCCAGTTCGGCTTCCTCTTCGGCGGCGGTTTCGGTTCAGGCAACAACCGCGACAACAACAACAACGGCGGGTTCCTGGTCGTCGTCCTGGTGTCGGGCATCGTCTACGTCGTGTCCTACCTGCTGCTGCAGGCGCTCTCGCGCTACCGCGAGTTCGCCGCCGACCGCGGAAGCGCGATCATCACCGGCCGCCCCAGCGCGCTGTCCTCCGCCCTGCTGAAGATCTCCAACCAGATGGATCAGATCCCGCAGCGCGACCTGCGCGCCGCGTCGGGCGAGCTGGCCGCCTTCTACATCTTCCCGCCCAAGGTGAAGTCGACCGTGGCCACCCTCTTCTCGACCCACCCGCCGCTGGAGGCCCGCCTCGAGCGCCTGGCCCGTTACGAGTCCCAGCTCCAGGGCACCGGGCAGTAGGCGCTCCGGCACCCGACCTCCGCCCGACATGGGATTCCTGGACATCCTCACGGGCCGGCGCAAGCTCGTCCAGCCCGCCGGGGACCGGCTGTTTGCCATCAGCACCGCGTACGTCACCTTCGAGACGGGGCTGGAGATCACCTCGCGCGGGAGTGCGGCGATCGTCTTCCAGTCGCTGGCCACCGCGGACTTCTCGTCGATCGTGCGCGAGACAGAGGAGATCGTGCGTGCCACCGCGTCTGACAGCGCCACCACCGTGGAGAACTCGGCCGACAGCTTCGGCTTCAGCTGGCTGGTCCTGCGGGGCAGCGACTTCGACAGCCTCGTCGTCGGCATCAACGCTGTGTCGACCGCCCTGCAGGGCGGCGGCTACGGGGATCGCCTGCTGTGCTCGGTGTTCGCCTTCCAGGACGGCCAGGGCCGGGCGCTGTACTGGATCTACAATTACAAGCGGGGCTTCTTCTACCCCTTCGTCCCCGCCGGCGCGCAGCAACGCGACAACGAACGCGAACTGGTCCTCAAGGCCCAGGCCGGCAACGAGCTTCCCATCGAACCGGAGCTCAGCCGCTGGTTCCCGCTGTGGGGGATCCCGGTCTGACACGCATCGGGCCGCGGGTCGCAGGCCGACGCGGCGTTGCCGCTGCCGCCTGCCGGTGCGCTACGCTGCGCGGGACTTTGGCTCACTGCGCCTTCAGATGAGCTGACCCTTCTTGCAGCGCCGCCTGGGCGTGCGCGTGCCCTTCGCAACGGACAAGGAGACACCTTGCGCATCTTGATTCTCGGTGGAGACGGCTTCTGTGGTTGGCCGACCTCGCTGCACCTGTCGGCCTCTGGACACGACGTCGCCATCGTGGACAACCTCGCGCGGCGCAAGGCCGACGTGGAGCTCGAGGCCGACTCTTTGACCCCGGTCACCCCGATCGGCACCCGTCTGGAGACCTGGCGCGAGCTGACCGGTGCAGAGATCCCGTACTACAACTTCAACGTCGCCGAGAACTACCGGGTGATGCTGGACCTCCTCAACGACTGGCAGCCCGAGGCGGTCGTCCACTTCGCGGAGCAGCGCGCCGCCCCTTACTCGATGAAGAGCCCGTGGCACAAGCGCTACACGGTCAACAACAACGTCAACGCCACGCACAACCTCCTGTGCGCGCTCGTCGAGTCAGAGCTCAACGCCCACGTCGTCCATCTCGGCACGATGGGCGTCTACGGCTACGGCACCGCCGGGGTGAAGATCCCGGAGGGCTATCTGCGCGTCCGCATCGACACCGACGAGGGCACCGAGGTCGAGCAGGAGATCCTGTACCCGGTCAACCCGGGCAGCGTCTACCACATGACCAAGACCCAGGACCAGCTCCTCTTCGCGTTCTACAACAAGAACGACGGCACTCGGGTCACCGACCTGCACCAGGGCATCGTGTGGGGCACGCAGACCGCCGAGACCCGCCTGGACGAGCGGCTCATCAACCGCTTTGACTACGACGGCGACTACGGCAC
>DASXCN010000319.1:0-5747 GCA_036491155.1 Solirubrobacteraceae bacterium
ACGGGATCCTGGCCGCCGCCCGGGGCGACCTGGAGGAGGCGATCGCGGCACTGGAGGAGGCGCTTGCCGCCCATGACCGGGTCGAGATGCCGTTCGAGCGCGGACGCACCCTGCTGGCGCTGGGCCGGACGCTGCGACGACGCAAGCAGTGGTCCGCCGCGCGGGAACGACTCCGTGAGGCGGTGAACATCTTCGTGCGGACCGGCGCGCCTCGGTGGGCCGAGGCGGCGCGTCACGAGGTCGGCCGCGCCGGGGAGCGCAGCGGCGACCCTGACGAGCTCACCGCCACCGAGCGCCGCGTCGCCGAGCTGGCCGCATTGGGTCTGTCAAACCAGGAGGTGGCCGAGCGCGCGTTCCTCACCGTCAAGGGCGTGGAGGCCAACCTGACGCGCGCCTACCGCAAGCTGGGGATCCGGTCGCGAGGCGGGTTGGCGGGGGCGCTGCGCCGCGACGACGAACCGGTGGCGTAACCGCACCATTTTTTTGGTCCTAGGGTTTTCCCGCTTTGCAGAGGGGCGCGGGGCCCGTAGCTTGCGACACAGCGGTTCTGGACACCGTGGCGCGGCGCCGGGGGATGCCGCGTCCCGGTCGTCTCGGGTCCCCCTCCATCGTCGGGACCGGGCTAACTGCCGGGGGCTAGTCGGTGCGAGGAGGGTGACCCGAGACGAAACCGGCTCCACCACGGGGGCGTGTGGAGCCGGTTTCGCGTGCCGTCAGGCGGTCGCAGACGCGGTTTGAGACACCCGCGCCGGCTCGCGGCCGCGGATGAGATCGGCGGCGCGCTCGGCGATCATGATCGTCGGCGCGTTGGTGTTGCCGCGCACCAGGGTCGGCATCACCGATGCGTCCACGACCCGCAGCGACTCCATCCCCAGCACCCGCAGCTCGTCGTCGACAACGCGGCCCATACCGCATGTCCCGACCGGGTGGTAGATGGTCGTCGTGTTGCGCTCGATGTAGCTCTGGATGCTGGCGTCGTCGTCGCCCGCCGGCGCAGAGTACGTCCCGGTGCTGACGGCGGCGAGCGCGGGCTGTGCGGCGATGTCCACCGCACGGCGCACGCCCTTGATCAGAGCGGCCTTGTCCTCCGGTGTGACGAGGTAGTTGTGCAGGATCCGCGGCTTGGCCGTGGGCACGCGCGAGCGCAGCTTGACGAAGCCGGTGCTCGTAGGGCGCAGCAGGCACGCCGAGATGGCCCAGCCGTCGACCAGGATCTCCGCCGTGCCCGCCTCCGGGAAGAGGATCGGGATGTGATGCAGCTGGACGTCGGGAGCCTCCAGCGCGTCATCGGTGCGCAGGAAGCCGCCCGACTCGGCGAAGTTGGAGGTCAGCGGGCCTCGACCCTCGGTGGTGAGCAGCCCCAGGTTCTCCTCGCTCTCGGCGCTGAGCAGCGACGCCTCGTCGGTGGTGTAGGTGATCCAGGTCGAGGGATGGTCCTGGAGCCCCTGGCCGACGGGGAGATCCAGCGCGCACGGGACGTTGACCATGGCGAGGTCGTCCGCCGGCCCGATGCCCGAGAGCAGCAGGATCTGCGGGCTCTGGTAGGTGCCCGCCGAGAGGATGATCTCGCGCTCGGCCGAGATCGCCGCCACTTCGCCATCGCGGTCGATCTCGACGCCGGTGGCGCGATGGCCGTCCATCAGCACGCGGTTGACGTGGGCGCCGGTGATCAGCGTGAGGTTCTCGCGGCCCAGCACGGGGTGCAGGTACCCCACCGCGGCCGAGCAGCGCATCCCGCCCCGCTGGGTCACCTGATACCAGCCCACCCCGTCCTGCTGCGGGCCGTTGAAGTCGTCATTGGCGGGCAGACCGGCCTGCAGCCCGGCCTCCACGAAGGCCGCGCACGTCCGGTAGCGGCTGCGGTTCTCGCTCACGCCCAGCGGGCCGCCGGCGCCGTGCAGCTCGCCGGCGCCTCGCTCATTGTCCTCGGCGCGCAGGAAATACGGGAGCACGTCGTCCCAGCCCCAGCCCTTGTGGCCCAGTGCCGCCCAGCCGTCATAGTCGGCGCGGTTGCCGCGGATGTAGACCATCGCGTTGACCGCTGAGGAGCCGCCCAGGGTCCGCCCGCGCGGGAGATAGCGCTGCCGGCCGGCCATGCCCGGCTCGGGGTCGGAGATGAACGACCAGTCGTACTTGCTGGTCGCCACCGCCAGGACGCCCGCCGGCAGGTGCAGCTCGTCGGCGGCGTCGGGCGGCCCCGCCTCCAGCAGGCACACCGAGACGTTGGGGTCCTCGGTCAGGCGTGCGGCGAGCACGCAGCCGGCCGAGCCGGCACCAGCGATCACGTAGTCATAGGTCATTGGGCGCCCTCCCAAGAGGCGTGGGGGTTGAGGCCCATTCTCGGCGTGACGGCGTTGCGGCGTCAAGTCGCGCGCCGCTTGATGACCTCAGTAGAGGTCCTGGACCTGCACCGACCAACCGGCCCGGTCATCGCCGGGGGTGACCGCGATCGCGTACTCGCCCGGGCCACTGGAGAAGGTCTGGACCTGGTTTGACCCGTCCTGGAGCCCAAAGCCGGCGACGTAGCGGCCGGTGGCGTCGGTGACGCGTGCCGTCGGCCCCGAGCAGAACAGGATCCACGTGCACGTGCCCTGGAAGGCCATCCGGTAGACGACGCGCCAGCGCTCGCCCTGGATGTGGACGGAGCCGGAGCTTTGGCCGTCAAAGGTCGTCACCGTGCGCCACCGCGGCACCTCGGCGACCGACAGGGTGACCGTGGAGCCCTTTGGCCGGCTGGTCCCGCCGGCGGGGGTCTGGTCCACCACGGTGCCCGGCGCGACACCCGGAGCGGCCACCAGGTGCACCGCGGTCCGCAGGCCGGCGCCGTGCAGGGACTGCTCGGCGTCGCCGACGTGCTCGTGTCTGACCCCGATCACCGTGACCGGCGCGGGCCCGCTGCTGACCGTGACATGCACGGCGGTGCCGGACGCCACCCGGCGCCCGGCGCGGGGGCTCTCGCCGATGACCGTGTGCACCGGCGCCGCCGAGTGCCGGTGGCCCACGGTCAGCTTGACGTGGGCGCGGCGCGCCGTGGCGGCGGCGCGGCGCTGGCTCTTGTGCAGCAGAGAGGGGACGTGGGTGTAGGTGGTGTGGCCGATCACCAGCGCGGCGGCGACCATGGCCCCCAGCAGGACGACCACGAAGCCCAGCGCGGCGACGGCCCGGCGACGGCCCGCGGGGTTGACGTTGCGACGGGGCGAGAACGGTGTGGCGCGGCGGGTGCCGTGGGGACCGCGGGGCGGCGGGGGCGGCGCGGATGCCGGACCCGGCGCCGAGGCGGGGCCCGGCGCCGAGGCGGGCCGGCGCGGGGATGAGGGCCCGCCCGCCCGCGGCCTGGACGGGGGCGGGTCCAGGGTGCCCGTGGCGCCCGAGCCGGCGACCCCGGCGCCCACGAGCGTGCGCCGCGGCGTCCGGGCCGCGCTCCGGCGGGCCGCAAGCAGCGCGTCGGCCATCTCGGCGCCGTCGGCGTAGCGGCGCGCCGGGTCCTTGGCCAGCGCGCGCATGGCGATCTCCACCAGCGGGGCCGGCAGCCGCGGCGACATCGGCGGCGGTGGCTCCTGCAGGTGCAGCAGCGCCAGCTCAACCACCGAGGCGGCGGCAAACGGCGGTGCGCCGGAGAGCATCTCGTAGAGGACCACCCCCGCGCTGTAGACGTCGGTGGCGGGGGTGGTGGGGCGCCCGCGACCCTGCTCGGGCGCCATGTAGCGCGGGGTGCCGACGATCGAGGCGGCGGTACCGTCGGTGCTCCCCTCGGCCAGGCGCGCGACCCCGAAGTCGCCCACCTTCACCCGTCCGTCGGTCGAGAGCAGGATGTTGGCGGGCTTGACGTCGCGGTGCACGATGCGCTCGGCGTGGGCGCCGGCCAGCGCACGGCACAGCTGCGCGGCGACGCCACAGGCCTCCCAGGCCGGCAGCGCGCCCCGGCGCAGGCGGCCGGCGAGGCTCTCGCCGTGCACGAGCTCCGAGACGTAGTACAGGCCCTCGGGCGCGTGCCCGACGTCGTAGATCTGCACGATGCCGGGGTCGCTGACACGGGCCAGCAGGCGCGTCTCGCGCTCGAAGGTGGCCACCCACTGGGGATCGTCGGCCCACCACGGCTTGATGACCTTGACGGCCACGGGGCGCTCCAGCCTGCGGTCAAAGCCCTCGTAGACGCGGCCGAACGCGCCCTCGCCCAGGATCGTGCGCAGTTCGTAGCGGTTGTCCAGGGCGCAGCCGGACAGGTCAGGGGCGTGGGGCATGGGCCGCCCAGAGGCTACCCGGTGTTGCGCAGCCCGCTGGCGATCCCGTTGATGGCGAGCAGGCTGACCCGGCCCAATTGGTCCCGCCCACCCGCGCCACCGGCCTCCGACCCGCCCCTCCGGAGCCGCCGCAGCAGCTCCACCTGCACGAAGGAGAGCGGATCCACGAACGGGTTACGGCGGTCGATCGAGGCCTGGAGGACCGGCTCGGCGTCCAGCAGCCGCTCCCCGCCCCTGATGAGCACCAGCTCCTCGATCGTGCGCTGCAGCTCGGCCTCGAGCGACGTCCAGATCCGCCGGCGGGCAACCGCGTCGTCCCACAGGTCCACGTAGCGGCGGGCGATCCCCAGATCAGCCTTGGCGCACCCCATCTCCGCGTTGGACAACACGCTGGTGAAGAACGGCCACTCGGAGGCCATCCGCCGCAGCAACTCCAGCCCGTGACGCTCGCGCGCGTGGCGCAGCGCGGTGCCCAGCCCCAGCCACGCGGGCAGGACGATGCGCGCCTGGGTCCAGCTGAACACCCACGGGATCGCCCGCAGGTCCTCGATCCCGCCGGCCTCGGTGCGCTTGGCCGGCCGGCTGCCCAGCCGCAGGCGGCTGATCTCGCTCACCGGCGTCACCGTCTCAAAGAAGGCGACGAAGTCCGGGTCGTCGTGGACGACCGAGCGGTACACCGCGGCCGAGTCCTCAGCCATCTCGGCCAACAGACGGGCGAAGCGCTCTGACTCGTGGTGGGGCCGGGAGCGGCCGGTGGCGAGCGTGGCGCTGGCCGCCAGCTCCAGCTCGCGGTGGGCGATCTCGGGCACGGCGTACTTGGCGGTGAGCACCTCGCCCTGCTCGGTCATCTTCAGCCTGCCTTCGACGGTCCCGGGAGGCAGCGCCCGAATGGCGCCGTTGGTCGGTCCGCCGCCCCGACCCACCGCCCCGCCGCGACCGTGGAAGAAGATCCAGCTGATGCCGTGCGTACGCAGGAGTTCGGCGATCCGACTCTGCGCGCGATATGTTCCCCACCCTGACGCCAGGTAGCCGACGTCCTTGTTGGAGTCCGAGTAACCGATCATCACCTCCTGCTCGTCCCCGGTGGCTCGCAGCGCCGCCCGGTAGACGGGCGTCGACAGCAGCGCGTCCATCGTCGCGCCGGCCGACTTCAGCGTCGCGCCGGCCTCGAACAGCGGCACGATCCGCAGCGTGCAGCGCTCGCCGCCGGCGCGGGCGAGCGACGCCTCCTTGGCCAGCAGCAGCACCTCCAGCAGGTCGGCCGGGCTCTCGGTGCCCGACACGATGTAGGTGCGCACCGCGCCGGGGTTGGCGCCCGCGAGCGTCTCGCGCAGCATCCGGAAGGTCGCGATCGCCTCCCGAGTGGGCTCCGAGAAGCGCGCGACGTCGGTGGGCACGAGCGGCCGGCGGTCGGCGACCTGCCCGGCCAGCAGCGCCCGGCGCGCGTCCTCGCCGAGCCCGGCGTAGTCCTCGCAGATGCCGAGCTCTGAGTAGATCTCGTGCAAC